>JAAFHY010000001.1 GCA_013298505.1 Cytophagales bacterium | reverse complement strand
CCACTTCATTGTAGTCGTTGATGCGTTCTTTCGGATCGCGCTTTTTCGGCAGCTCCCTTTCAAATTCTAAAAACCCAGTCGGTTTGCTCATTGTTTTAATTTTCAATTCTAATTTTTCTTTGGCTTGCCCTCCGAAGCTTCAGCGAAGGAGGGCGGCCTGCCAAGCGAAACGCAAGGCATCGGGCTATCCGCTACAAGTCCGTTCACGCGCAGACCCAACACACTTCGGGCTTTCCGCTTCTATCCCTGGCCGATGCCAGCTCATCATTCATCAAATCTCAAATCCTGTCTTTTCTATCTTCCTTCTTGGTCTGTGTCCCCACAGACCAAAACTCTTAACCTTAAAAAAACCTTGACACATTTCGTTTTGTGAGGACACAAACCGAGGAGAAAGGCCAATCATCGGCTAATTGTTGAATTGGCTAATTAACAGATTGACTAATCGGCACGCTCACAAACTTGTTCAACTTCTTTTTCTCCAACACAGCTTTGTAGTCAATCGGCATTACTTTGATAAAGTTTTTGAAAGCCGTTTGCCAGTAACTTAAAATATGCGCAGCCACTTTGCTTTGTGTAAACTCGTGGTGCGACAAAATCATTTTCTTTAGTAACACTTCGTCTTCATTGTCCAAGGTATCCAGCAGCACCATCTCCATGTTGCAGTTTTTCACAAATGTTTTGTTCACATCCCACACGTAGGCAACGCCACCACTCATGCCTGCGGAAAAATTTCTTCCCGTGTCACCTAGTATCACCACTGTGCCGCCCGTCATATATTCGCAGCCGTGGTCACCCACGCCCTCTACTACCACATGCACACCCGAGTTGCGCACCGCAAAGCGCTCGCCCGCCATGCCATTGATATAAGCTTCCCCTGATGTCGCGCCAAAGAAGGCCACGTTGCCCGTGATGCTATTTTTAGATGCGTTGTAAGTAGATTTTTTATTCGGATAGAGGATCAACTTTCCACCCGATAAACCTTTTCCAAAATAGTCGTTGGCATCGCCTTCCAATTCAAACGTAACGCCACCTGTAGTGAAAGCCCCAAAGCTTTGTCCAGCCGTGCCAGTGAATTTAAAGTGAATGGTGTCTTTCGGAAGTCCAGGCCCAGCAAAGATTTTTGAAATTTCATTGGAGAGCATTGCCCCCACCGCACGATCTTGATTTGAAATCGTGAATTGATCCTTGACAGGTTCTACATCATGCAAAGCAACTTGTGCTTTCTCTAAGAGTTTTCTGTCCAATACGTTTTCTATTTCATGATCTTGTTCTTCTTGTTTGAAGAGAGCTGCATCCAAACTCATAGGCTCTTTGAAAAGCAGAGGCGATAAATCTAAATGAGCGTTTTTCCAATGTTCGTCTTGCTCACGCAATTCCAAGCGATCCGCTTGGCCAACCATTTCATTCACGGTACGGAAGCCAAGCTCTGCCATAATCTCGCGCAGTTCTTCTGCTAAGAAATCAAATAAGTTCACCACATACTCTGGCTTGCCCGTGAAGAGCGCGCGCAGTTCTTTGTTTTGTGTAGCTACACCAACAGGGCAAGTATTCAAATGACACTTGCGCATCATGATACAGCCAGTTGTAACCAATGCAGCAGTTGCCACGCCCCATTCCTCTGCGCCAAGCAAAGCAGCAATGGCCAAATCTTTTCCCGTGCGAATTTGCCCATCGGTTTGCAGCACCACTCGGCCGCGCAATTTATTTCTCACCAATGTTTGATGCGCTTCCGCTAAACCAAGTTCCCAAGGCAATCCCGCATGGCGGATAGAACTCACGGGCGATGCACCCGTTCCACCATCATGCCCAGCAATCAAAATCACATCGGCATGTGCTTTGGCAACACCCGATGCAATGGTACCAACACCCGCTTCGCTTACCAACTTCACGCTGATGCGAGCTTGTCGATTGGCATTCTTCAAATCAAAAATAAGTTGAGCTAAATCTTCAATCGAATAAATATCATGATGAGGAGGAGGGGAGATCAAACCAACCCCTGGCGTAGAGTGACGCACTCGACCGATCCAATCATCTACTTTATGGCCTGGCAATTGGCCTCCTTCGCCAGGCTTCGCGCCTTGCGCCATTTTAATTTGTAGTTCTTTGGCATTAGTGAGATAATGGCTCGTTACACCAAACCTTCCCGAAGCTACTTGCTTGATGGCCGAATTTTCCCAGTCGCCATTTTCTTTTTTTACAAAACGAATTTCATCTTCACCGCCTTCGCCACAATTGCTTTTGCCACCAATGCGGTTCATGGCAATGGCCAACGTGCTGTGCGCCTCATGTGAAATCGATCCAAACGACATGGCTCCAGTAGCAAAGCGTTTGAAAATATTTTCTTTCGACTCTACTTCGCTGATGGGAATAGATTTTCCCTTTTTGAATTTAAGCAAACTGCGGAGCGTGATGGCTTTTTCGCTTTGCTCATTGATCAGTGAAGAATATTTTTTGAAGAGATTATAATCTTTAGCTTTAGTCGATTGCTGCAGCAGGTGAATGGTTTGCGGATTGAACAAGTGTGCTTCACCACGTTGTTTCCATTGGTAAACACCACCTACTTCCAATCTTGGATTGAAGTTAGCCGTTACAGGGAATGCGAGTTCGTGCTTGGCCAATGCTTCTTTGGCAATGTCGTCAAGCTTCAAACCTCCGATACGCGACACCACTCCAGTAAAATAAGTATCGATCACATCTTGATGGATACCAAGTGCTTCAAAAATTTGCGCACCGTGGTATGATTGCAATGTGCTAATGCCCATTTTGCTCATCACTTTGAGCAACTCACCAGCCACTGCTTTCTTATAATTGTAGATCGCTTTCTCTTCTGTCAGTTCTTCTGTGAAGAGATTGCGCTTCTTCATGTCGTGAATGGTTTGGTAAACCAAATACGGATTGATGCCCGAAGCGCCAAAACCTACCAACGTGGCATAGTGATGCGTCTCCCACACATCACCCGCCTCTACCAACAACCCGATTTTTCCGCGAAGCCCTTTGCAAATCAAATCATGATGTACGGCTGCAACCGCTAATAGGGAAGGTATCTGCGCGTGACCACTATCAAAACTTCTATCCGAAAGAATAATAATCGTAAATCCATCTTCAATCGCATCGGTCACATATTGGCACACGCGGGTTAATCCTTTTTCTAATGAACCTGGCTGAGCATCTGCTTTAAAATAAGTATAGATGGTTTTGGTTTGAAGATGCCGATGGTCGATGTAGCGTATTTTTTCTAATTCTTGATTGGATAGAATGGGAGTGGGCAGCTCCAATGTGATACAATGCTCTGGCGATTCTTCCAATAAATTCAACGAGCCACCCACGTGCGATGCCAACGACATCACCAATCTCTCACGGATCGGATCAATGGGTGGGTTGGTTACTTGCGCAAAGAGTTGTTTGAAATAACTCGACAAATGTTGTGCTTGTCGCGAGAGCACTGCTAACGGAGTATCGTTACCCATTGAGCCGAGTGCTTCTTTGCCCGTCTCGCACATTTGTGCTAAGATCACACGCAAATCTTCTGACGTATAGCCGAATGAAATTTGTCTTTTCAAAAATGTGACAGGGTCATACTTATGAAAACTTCCACCTGGCTCGGGCAGATCTACCAACCGCACCTTATTTTCTTTTACCCATTTGCCGTAAGGCTGCTTTGTGCAAATGTCTTTTTTCAATTCATCATCGCTGATGATGCGACCCTGCTCTAAATCAACCACAAACATTTTTCCTGGTTGCAAGCGTCCCTTTGAAACAATCTTGGCTGGGTCGATGTCAATAACACCCACTTCCGATGCCATCACCACAAAATCATCATCAGTAACTACGAAACGTGAAGGGCGCAAGCCGTTTCTATCTAATGTAGCACCAACTATTTTTCCATCGGTGAAGGTGATGGAGGCGGGACCGTCCCATGGCTCCATCAGATTCGCGTGGTATTCGTAAAAATCTTTTTTCTCTTGCGTCATCGCTTCGTTGCCATCCCATGCTTCGGGTATGAGCATCATCATCACATGAGGCAATGATCGACCTGCGTGAACAAGAAGCTCTACGGTATTATCCAAATTAGAAGAATCCGATTGCTTGGGATTGCAAATCGGCAAGATCATGTTCAGCTCTTCACGCGTGAAGTAAGGCGATGAGAAAAATGCTTCCTTCGATTTCAGCCAATTGATATTGCCCTGCACGGTGTTGATCTCTCCATTATGTGCAATGAAGCGGAAAGGCTGTGCCAATCGCCAAGAAGGAAATGTATTGGTGGAAAAGCGTGAGTGGATTACTGCAATCGCAGAAACAACTTCTTCATTTTCTAAATCTGCAAAGTAAGGCTTCAATTGCCCACTTAAAAGCATACCCTTGTAGGCAATAGTCTTATAAGAAAGTGAAGAGAAATAAAATTGATTGTCAACACCCTTTACTGACTCAGTAACGAGGTGAGTAACGTATTTTCTAAGTATGAAAAGCTTGCGCTCAAAGTCGTCAGGGTTTTTTCCTGCATCTCCTCTTTTGATGAATACTTGCTCCATCACAGGCTCGGCCTTCAGGGCTGTTTCGCCCAAGTCTTTGTTATTGGTAGGCAACGAACGGTAGCCCAACAATCCCATTTTCATTTTTTTGATTTGGCGATTCAGCACCGTGCGGCACTCTTCGCGCACTTTGGGATCGCGAGGGAAAAACACCAAGCCAACGCCATAGCTTCCATAAGCAGGCAATTGAAAGCTAAGCTTTCCACATTCACCCACAAGAAACTCGTGAGGCACTTGAATTAAAATGCCAGCACCATCACCGGTATTGGCTTCGCAGCCACACGCACCGCGGTGCGCCATGCGTTCGAGCATGGTGAGTGCATCGGTTATAACCTGATGCGATTTTCTTCCTTTTATGTTGGCGATGAATCCAACACCGCACGAGTCTTTCTCAAACTCCTGTCGATATAATCCTTGGCTATTCTGATCTTTCACTTCCTGAAAATTTCTTGATTGTAGGTTTTCAAGAAATAAAAATAAAGGCTGAGAAGATCGAAAGCGCGGATTCGAAGAAGTATTTTTAAAAAAAGAACAAAATCTAACTAACGACTAGTAGCGGAATCGGTTGAAAGAAACCCTTTTATGTTGATGAAAGTAGCGAATAGGTTTTTGGTCAAAAAAAATGCCGCAAGAAGGCGGCATTAGCACACATAATTTCTGATACTAGACTAGTAGCTAACAGTACACTACTTCAAATAAAAGACACCCTTCAATCTCAACTCTTCCCATGGCCGCTGAGAACCTTTTGATAGTTCTTCAACTTTGTTTCGGGTATTCATAAAGATGTCTTCAATGCGTTGCGAAACTTTAAGTTGTTGAGTAAGCACACCTGTATATAATCCGTTAGCTCCTGTTCCATCTGAAGCTGTTGATCCTGGGTCTGTTGCATAGGCAATCAAAGTGCCACTCGGTGCATTTACTTTGGCTAAGCCCGATCCGCCTCTCTTGCCTGTTGGGAAGGGATTATTTCTACAGGCATCTAGTATGATCATGTTAAGGCCTTCTTCGTTGGTAAATTCCATTGTTCTTAAAATGCCCGTAAGCGGAAGCGCTTTTTGCTTTATGTCTAAGGCTGATTGAATATCAGCATCTACAGGAATCAAATAATTAGTTCCATCTACTTCCAAACCATGTCCGGCATAATAGAATAGTGAAATATCTACATCACTGATCTGATCACCAAAAGCATAGACCGCATTTTTCATTTTTTCATAACTACCATCCGAAACTAATGTTACCTGAAAGCCTAGCTCTTTTAATGTTTGCTCCATGGTTTTAGCATCATTTAAAGTATTGTTGAGTTTGTTAGAGTATTGATAGTTGGCATTTCCAATAATCAGCGCAACACGTTTACCACTACTGGTGTGTTTAGTGGTATTTTTTACAGCACTTTTAGCGGGATCCATCGTAACATAGAAATCTTTCACCAACTGCTTTTGTTCGGATGTCTCAGCAACAATTCGAACTCTGTTTTTTCCAGCCTCTAATGGCACTTCTCCTTCAAAACCACCTTGAAAATCATTTTCAGCTTGCGCCCCATTGATCGAGATTTTGCTGATGCGCTCTGTGCCTTCAATAAGACCCTTGATTTTTAAGTTTTGCTCTCCGGTTGGTTCTGATGCGTAGCTGCGATCGACAGCAGGTAGTTGTATCTTAATTTCTGCGGGGGTATTACGCTCTACATAATAAAGGCTGATTGCACCTTTCGAAGTACCAACTGCGAATAGCTCGTTATTGGTTGAAAACCCAATAGCCGTGGGATCATCAGTGATTTTAATTGAACTCATGATCTCTCCCCGATCATAACTCACCAGAAAGACGCTTAAGGCATCGTTTGAAAAATACGCAATATTTGATGATCCGGCTCCAGCAACAATTCTATCAGCTCTATACCTTATAGGTATTCTTTTTAATTCCTGGCCAGAAGCCCAATCATAGTAAACAATTAAATTTTTTCTTTCCAATTGCGTGCCGGCACCACCGCCACCAAATTGATTGCCAGTGCTAAATTGAGTATTGTTCACTTGGTTGCTATTTTGAAATCCCCCCTTTGGTATAAACGCCTCTTGCATGCTTACAATAAATCGATCACCGCCATAATTACTAGAGGCATCATAGAGTACAGAACGACTTCCTGCAAATTCCCCACTCTGTAATTTTAGTTCCCGAATAAGCCTCTGATTGGTTGGATTCCAGGTAAGAACCTGCCCCAACTTCGCAATGACTGATAACTGTTGACCAAACCGATCGAAACCAATAAAAATTGGGTTTTTAATTGGTGTAGTAAAATTGATTTTGGTTTGAAGCATCATTGCTTTCAAGTCAAAAATCTCAATACTCTCTTTATACAAAGCAAGAAGTGACTGACCCGTTGGATCTAAAGATATGTGAGATGGTGAAGAAGAAAATTTAAAGTTAGTTTTCTCCTCAAGATTGGATTCATAGATTTTAACCTCTCCAGAGGTATTTACTACAATTAAATCTCCAGTCTCGCGGAATGTGAGTAACAATGATTTTCCAATCGTTATTTGCTTTAGCAATTTGCCAGACTCTATTTCCCAGATAGCAAGTTTTCCTGAATGATCAACAGCCGCCAAAAATTTGTTATCTGTAGAGAATGCAATCTGCTCAATTTTAGCTGTACTAGCTTTTGGTAAATTTTTGTAAGCACTAAGAAATGAGTTTTGGCCAGATGCATTAATTGCAATTATTGCGAATAATAAAATTTGAAAGGTTCTCATACACATGCTTTTTAGTTGTTTTAAATTTAAACAAAAAAAAAGGAGACACCTGTGTCTCCTTAAAAAAGTTATGAATTGAAATTACCCCTTTCTTCCCAAAATAAAACCAAGACCAGCATTAAAATAGAATAACGAACTGCCCTTTAAAAATGTAATGCTAGGCCCAACATCAACGTTTACGCGCTCCGAAATAAAATAACGAAGACCTCCTTTAAGACCGAACCCTGTTTCTGATCCACCCTTTGCCCCAAGATTAAACAATAATAGCTGAGCACCAGCATATGGAACCATTTTTGCATCATTCGTAATGAAATTGTAATTTGAATAGGCTGAGAGATTGATAGTAGTTTCTGTTCCAAACGTAAAAATTGGTGAAGCACCCACCTCAATATTCTGGGTTACGAATTTACTTCCATTCAAAAAGAGTGTACCTCCACTAAATCCCGAAGCAGAGAAATATGAACCTTGAGCTTGGAGTTGAAAGTCTCCTTTTTGTTGCTGTGCAAATGTAAAAGTTAGAGAGGCACAAGTCAGTAAAACAAATAATTTAAGCTTTTTCATAATCAAGTAGTTTTTTGGTTTAAGGCAAATCTATAAAAATACCCTATTGATGAAAATACCCAAGAATAGGTATTTTATAACTATTGATATGGGTAAAGAATCATAAACTCTCGTAAAAAGGGTAATTTTGGTACAATTATTCCTTGTAAAATATGATTAAAAAATACATCCAAACCCACGAAAACCGCTTTCTTTCCGAGTTATTCGATCTATTGCGCATTCCCTCTGTCAGTGCTGATAGCAAACACAAAACAGATGTTCGCAAAGCGGCCGAATACGTAGTGCAAAAATTAAAAGATGCCGGAGCGGATCGTGTTGAATTGTGCGAAACAAAAGGCCACCCCATTGTTTTTGGTGAGAAGATCATCGATAAAACAAAACCTACCGTTTTGGTTTACGGACATTACGATGTGCAACCTGCTGATCCATTGAACTTGTGGGATTCACCGGCATTTGAGCCCGTGGTAAAAGACGGAAAAATTTATGCACGTGGCGCATGCGATGACAAGGGGCAATTTTACATGCACATCAAAGCATTTGAGGCAATGATGAAACTCAACCAGCTTACCTGCAATGTGAAGTTTATGATTGAAGGTGAAGAAGAAGTAGGCTCTGATAACCTTGGGGCTTTCGTAAGAGATAACAAATCCAAACTTAAAGCCGATGTAATTTTAATTTCAGATACGTCTTTAATTTCGTTAGATACTCCGTCTATCACCGTTGGCTTACGCGGATTGAGTTACATGGAAGTAGAAGTAACGGGCCCCAACCGCGATCTGCACTCGGGCGTGTATGGTGGTGCTGTGGCAAATCCCATCAACACATTAAGTAAAATGATTGCCTCACTACATGACGAAAATGGACGTATTACCATTCCAGGTTTTTATGATAAAGTGGCCGAGCTTACAAAAGAAGAAAGAGCGCAACTTAACAAGGCTCCTTTCGATTTGGCAGCCTACAAAAATGAATTGGCGATTGGTGATATTACAGGCGAAGCAGGTTACACAACACTAGAGCGCACAGGCATACGACCTACGTTAGATGTAAACGGAATGTGGGGAGGCTACACAGGCGAAGGTGCAAAAACAGTTTTGCCATCAAAGGCATCGGCAAAAATTTCGATGCGCTTAGTGCCCAATCAAAACAGTGCAGAGATCACTGAATTGTTCACCAAGCATTTTCAATCCATCGCGCCCAAGTCGGTGAACGTAAAAGTAACTGCACACCACGGAGGCGAACCGGCTGTAACGCCCACCGATTCAAAAGCATTTAAGGCAGCAAGCAATGCCTTTGAAGAAGTGTGGGGAAAATCTCCGATTCCAACACGAGACGGAGGGAGTATTCCAATTGTATCGCTTTTCAAAAAAGAACTTGGTTTAGATACGGTGCTGATGGGCTTTGGTTTAGATAGCGATGCCATCCATTCGCCCAATGAACATTATGGCATCAAGAATTTTTTGATTGGCATCGAAACGATTATTGCTTTTTACAAGCATTATTCGAAGTAGAACTCTAGTAAAAAAAGAAGCCATGCTTTCTAGGCATGGCTTCCTTTAATGATTCTATCGCTTGACAAACTAATTTTCTCCTTCCTCTTCCTCTCCTTCGTTCAATTCGTCAGTACGCTTATCTTTAGTTACCTCCGCACCGCTGGCATCAAAAAGTGTAGTGATTTTTGTCGCCTTGTTACGAAGCCTAACGCGGTAATAAACCTGACCTGCTTTGGTAGTAAACTCTTCGCCACCCACTAATTTAACATTAGGATATTTAGCTGTGGCCGCAGATTGGATGGAAGCAGGAAGTTTTTTGGGCCCCATGTATTTGGACGAGCTTAGTGCCGATCCATCTTCTTTAAACCGCGAGCGAGAACGAACCCCATCTTGGGTATAGACAGCAACATAGCGCACGTGCGATTTGCCTCCTTTTCCTACCGCTTCATGCTTTTCCCAGCGCACATCGGTGGCCGATGTTTTAAAGGAATTTTTAACAGCTTCAGGCACTTCGCTGGCTTCAACTTGCTTTAGATTGGCAGCTTTTACACCGCCTTTTCGCTTGCCCCCTTGTGCATAACTAGTTATTGCCACCGCAAGAACCAGTAATAGAGTTAGTAGTTTTTTCATTTTTGGAGTTTATATTTCAATAAGACAGCAAAGGTATAGGAAGGTTTAATCAAAAAGGCTTACTCGGTAGGGCATTGCCCCTTTGCGCGAAAGAAAATAGCTAAGTAAGCCTTTGCGATTTGGAAATTTAGTATTCGGGCTTAAATTTGCACTCCCTTTTGAAATTCAAAGAAGATAATTCAAGATACAAAAAGTGTAGTTTTGAATAGTAAGTCCTGAATTTTGAACGAAATAAGCGGGAGTAGCTCAGTTGGTAGAGCACGACCTTGCCAAGGTCGGGGTCGCGAGTTCGAGTCTCGTTTCCCGCTCATTAATTGGTTGATCGTTATTCGTTGATGGTTAATCGCGAAAAAGTGTGGGAGCCAACTCACACTTTTTTAGTTTAATCCGAACAACGATTATCGAACGACCAACATTGAAAAGCCCTGCCCGGGTGGTGGAATTGGTAGACACGCAGGACTTAAAATCCTGTGGATAGTAATATCTGTACGGGTTCAAGTCCCGTCCTGGGTACATCATAAAAGAGCTCTGAATTTTCAGGGCTTTTTTTATTTCGGAAACGCACTCTTATCCATATTCGGCAAAATCCGTAAAGCATTTTTGTAATAGATTTTCTTTAATATCTCATCGGGCAAACCAATGCCATACATCCGCCAAAAGGCATGGTATCTTTTGTGATAAGGAAAATATTCATCTTCTGTTTCTAGCACCCTAAAATACGTTTCGTACTCATCGGGCACCCAACTGTCTTTACCAAAAAGAACACGATCTTGATACTTCGTTAAAAATGCTTTTGCTCCGCGTGGTTGTCGGCCCAATTCCGCAATCACAGCGCCAATTTCAGTATACATATTTGGGTAGGTCTCCATCAACTCACTGAGTTTTTTCAAGTCGCTGCCAAACCAGCCCAAGTGCGCGTTTATGAATTTTGTTTTTGGGTGTTTTTTAAAAATGTTGTGTTGCTCGGCAATAATGGTTTCCCATTTAACGGTATCGGTATCGTGTCTCCTTGTGGGATGTAGTTTTAGTTCTAGCCATCGCTCGTTATTTTTATCAATGGGTTCCCAAAATTGCTTTGGATCGGCAGCATGTATAAGTACAGGTATGCCCAGCTCACCACACTTTGCCCAAATCGGATCGATGCGTACATCGTCAATATGAATTCTGTTACCTTTTGAATCTTTATTAAACATGCCTAGGCTCTTATAAATTTTTAAACCCTTTGCCCCACGCTTTACATCGTCTTCTAATTGCTTTAATGTTCGTTTACTCCAGTCGGCATCATCAATTGCACCAAAGTCGATATTGGTGAAAAGGATAAAACGAGATGGGTATTGTTTGTTGATGTTCTCGATTGATTTTTCGAGGTGATCGCCACTACTGCGAAATCCGCGCCCGCTTAAATTAACCATGATGCCCATGTTGAGCTTATCCATTTCTTTGATCAAACCGGTTAAGTCGGCACTGTTCATGTTGCCTTGGTGATTGTGGATATCGATAAAAGGAAATTTTGCTTTTGTAATGCGGTGTTCTTCTACTTTTAGGGAGGTAAGCGGATTATACTCTTCAAAATCCATTTTCATATCCAATGGTTTTTCTTGCGCCACCGAAAATTTGATAAAGGAGAGCAGCAGTATGGAGATAAATAGTTTAGGCATGATAAATAATTTGCCCGAAGGTACGGCTTTGTGTTTGCCAAGGTTTGTAAAAATATGTGAACGGCATTAAACCATTTTCAGCAGACGCTATCAAAGATGAAAATGGATTATGATGATGACCAGTAAAGATCATCACAAACGCAAACTTATCATTTATGAAAAAGTTATTTTCACTTCTTTTATTTGCCAGCGTAGTAGCAATTGTGTTAATCGTTTCTCAATCGGCTCAAGCCCAGCGCGTAATTGTTACCCGCTCTACACTCATTGCCACCCCTTATCCAACCGCGACATTGATTTCCAACAAAGGATATTGGAAATGGAGCAACCGACACCAAAGATATATTTGGGTTACAAAATCTACCACACGGTTTCGATTTCATAGAGGATACAGAGTTCGTATATAATAATTTTAGGATTGCAATATCCTTTCCTTAAGCTCCATTTTACATCCTCTCTTTTGGAGAGGGAAGAGGTGAGGTGGTCAAAAAAGAGATTAAGGAAGGGACATTGAATCCAGCGGCTTTTCATTCCGTCAAATCTTAGTACCTTGCTCGCTAGATTGATTTTGAATGAAAAATATTTTAGTACTCTTGCTATTTCCTATCATTAGTGTTGCGCAATCAGCCGAACAAGTGGTAGATGCCGCTAAACGAAAAATAGCTTCGCGGAATTTTATTGAAGCCAAAGCCGATCTTACCAAATTTATTGCGACCAACCCAAAAAGCAGAAATGCCTTTACCCTACGAGGCCGCGCCAGAATGGGTCTGCAAGATTTTTACGGAGCCATTGGCGATTTTAATTTTGCACTAGAAATCGATTCTACTTTTGCCGAAGCATTTAACTTTAGGGGTGAAGCAAAAATTTATTTGGGAGATGATGAAGGCGCCATTGGTGATTTGGATAAAGCAATCCGATTTCAATCAAACTACGAGGAGGCGTATACTAACCGTGGCCTTGCAAAGTACAATATGGAAGATTTTCAAAGTGCTTATTTCGATTTCTCAAAAGCGCTTGAGATTGGCCAACCTACCGATGATAAATACTATCATCGCGGTGTTGTTAAGTCTGAGTTAGGGGAATTTGTAAGTGCTATTGACGATTACACCAAAGCCATTGAGCTAGATAAGACCGATGCCAACCTATACAATTTTAGAGGCGTGGCATACTACAACACCACCAACTTCGATTTAGCCATTGTAGATTATGATCAAGCTATTAAACTTGACCCAAAAGACCCATTAAAATACGAGAACAGGGCGTTGGCAAAAAGTGCCAAAGATGATTTGAAGGGAGCACTCGATGACTATAACAAATCGTTGGAATTAGATAATCAAGATTCAGAAACATTTAACCTAAGAGGGGTTTTGAAACACACGCTCTTAGATTATGATGGAGCTATTGTTGACTATGGAAAAGCAATTGAGTTAGATGCAACAAACCCCACCTACTTCGATAACAGGGCACTAAGCAAAACTGCAAAAGAAGACTACGCGGGAGCCATTGAAGATTACACCGCATCGATAGAGCTATACCCTACTGATGCAGAAACATACTACCAGCGTGCATTGGTAAAGTTGACAATGAACAACAACTACGATGGCTGCTTGGATTTGAAAAGAGCCGATGAGTTGGGCTCGCCCGAAGCAAAGAGTGCGATTAAGAAGAATTGCAAATAGGGTTAGGAAGCAATAAACAAACTAAATCGCTGTTGAAACTTCTTGTTATTCTAAATGGCGTCTCAAACAAGAAGAAAAATTTTTATTCCACCATTCTTCCTGCCCTTAAAGCTAATTTTGAAGTTACTGTTAAAGAGACGGTGCACTCTGGCCATGCACTACAACTAGCAGCCGAATCAAAAATCGAAAATTTTGAAACCATTATTTCTGCTGGTGGCGATGGCACACTTAACCAAGTTTTAAACGGACTGCTATCAAAAGGCTTTGATTCTTTGCCCAAGCTGGGGGTTATTCCTTTGGGATCGGGAAATGATTTTGCTGGAGCTATTGGATTAGGTTCAGACCCCGATCAAATTGTATCACTTCTAAAAAACGATCGGCCACAGCTAACCGATATTGGAAAAATTGTTTGTCATGATTTGTTGAACAAAGAAGTTACCAAGTACTTCATCAACGTGGCAAGCATTGGCATGGGGCCTGCTACTGTTTTGCAAATGGAAAAGATGCCGCGATGGTTGGGTAGCAATCTTCGCTACATGACCGCTATTTTACATACGTTCTTCACGCATAAAGCAACGGATGTTAAAATTCAAACTGATAACTGGAAATGGATTGGCGAGGCGCGAGTTTGGGCGATGGCAAACGGCCAATCATTTGGCAATAAGATTTTCATAGCGCCTTTTTCTAAAGTGGATGACGGTGTCTTAGACGCCTTCTTGGCAAGCAATGTACCGCTGCTCAAATTTTTAGTCTACTTGCAGCAGCTTAAGTCTAAAAAGAAAATAATTGATCCAAAAATTCAATATCATCAAGGCGCGCTCTTCACCATCCAATCCAGTGAGCAGACAGCCATTGAAGCCGAAGGAGAAATACAGGGTTATTTGCCAGCAAGGGTAGAAATTCTCACGAAGAGAATTTCTATTTTTAGATAGCTAGCCCTATACTTCGAGTTAATTGGGCGTAGTATCTTTCAACTCGATTTTTATTCCCCCTACCCAGCCAGCAAACAAATTGTATAAAAGCGCTCCGATTAATCCAAATACAAATCCTAGCCCACCATAAAGAATAGGAAATAAAATGATAGCAAGTGTACCAAAGTTGCCCAGCGCAGAGCTACCACTTAATTCTCCAAATAGACTACCAATGCTGGCCATTAATAAACCAATCAGCAGCCCCATAAAGGCCAATGTCATTCCATACATGATGCCTACTGAGAGGACATCCATTCGTCTTATTTCTTTCATAATCTTAATAGGTTAGATTTGTTAAAGAAAGTTAACGATTGTGCGTAGAAGATCAAGAGATAACTAAATCTTTTCAAGTCAAATAAAATTATTCGATGAATCCCAAACTTCAAAACCTATTTCACTCCCTTGAAGCACAACGGAGTGAATTATTGAAAACCCTTAAAACGGTATCTGCTGAAAAATTAAACACGCAAGTAGACAATGGCTGGTCGATCAACCAGATTATTGCCCATCTTATCGCAGCCGAAAAACTTTCGGTGGCCTACATCCAAAAGAAAATTCAAGCCGTTGATGAAGTTGGCGATACAGGGCTTATCGAAGAACTAAAGATGGTGGCACTAAAGTTAAGTCAGCGATTACCATTGCGTTTTAAAGCACCCCGTGTGGTGGTTGAGAATACTTCAACATCAGCTGATATTTTTGCATTAGAACAAGAATGGATAATCGCAAGGCAACAACTGAAGGGGTTATTAGAAAAGCTATCAGACGATCAAATTAACCGAAAAATATATAAGCACGTGCGAGCAGGGAAACTCAATATTCAACACATGCTCATTTTTTTTAGCGAGCACATCATCCATCATCAACCGCAGATAAAACGGCTTTTGTAAGACTGAACGAGTAGAACTTCATAGCACACCGCTCGGTTAAATTACCCTTTCCCGAAAGGGAATATTGTTATACTTTGCTTTTCTTATTTTACCATTCGGCCACATGCAAACTCACCTAACCATGCGCGTTAAGATTTCGGCTTTAAGCCTATTTCTTTTTTTCTATTCGTTGATTGCCTTTGCCCAACCCAAACTTCAAAACCCAGCCGAGTTTTTAGGCTACGAACTAGGCGACCGTTTTACGCGCCATCATCAAATGGTAGACTACTTCAAACACATTGATGCTGCTGCAGAAAATGTAGTGGTGCAACAGTATGGCGAAACCTATGAGCACAGGCCGTTGATTTATGCTACGATAGCCTCGTCCGAAAATTTTAAAAACATAGAGCAAATCAGACTAGATAATTTACGCAGGGCAGGCATGGCCGAAGGCACTCCAACTACAAAAGTGGCCATACTTTGGCTTAGCTACAATGTGCACGGCAACGAAGCCAACTCGATGGAAGCTGCTATGAAAACGATTTATGAGCTAGTGAATCCATCGAATAATAAAACAAAAGAATGGCTGAAGAACACGGTCATTATAATGGATCCTTGCATTAATCCAGATGGACGTGATCGCTATGCAAATTTTTATAATCAATATGGAAACGTGCCAGCCAATGCCGATCCGCAAGCGCGCGAGCATGCAGAACCTTGGCCAAGAGGCAGAGCGAATCATTATTTATTTGATCTGAATCGAGACTGGGCATGGCAAACGCAAACCGAATCGCAGGCACGAATTAAACTCTACAATCAGTGGATGCCGCACGTGCACGTAGACTACCACGAGCAAGGTTATAATTCGCCCTATTATTTTGCGCCAGCCGCAGAGCCATACCACGAAGTAATTTCAAATTGGCAAAGAGAATTTCAAACGCTTATTGGTAAAAGCAACGCCAAGTATTTTGACGAGCAAGGATGGCTTTATTTTACAAAAGAGCGATTCGATCTTTATTACCCCAGCTATGGAGATACATACCCAACCTATAATGGTGCCATAGGAATGACGTACGAGCAAGGAGGCATTGGTGCAGGCCTTACCGTAACAACAAACGAGGGAGATCCGCTTACACTGAAAGACAGGCTCACCCATCATTTTACAACAGGCATGTCTACCCTTGAAGTTACTTCGACAAACTCCACTAGATTGATAGATGAGTTTGAAAAGTTTTTTAAAGAGAACACAAGTAACCCACCGGCACCGTATAAAACGTATCTGATAAGTGCAGATAATAATGCAGACAAGATTACAAAACTTACTAATTGGTTGACAACCCACAGCATTCAATATGGTTACCCAAGTGCCGATAAACCAAGTCGTGGCTTTGACTTCAAAACACAATCGGTAACCAACATCACGATCAAAACAGAAGATATCGTAATTAATATCTATCAACCCAAGGGCAGATTTATTACTACGCTATTCGAGCCTACATCTAAACTAACCGATTCACTAACCTACGATATTACGGCATGGAATTTACTGTATGCATACGATTTGAATGCGTATGCCCTTAGTGAAAAAATTGCGGTAGCTAAATCATATAAAGCTAAATCGGTAACGCAAGAAACTATTCCAACCAAGCCATATGCGTATTTATTCACATATCAGTCGTTGAGCGATGTTGAATTTCTTGCATCATTAATGAAGAAAGGCGTTAAGGTTCGCAAGGCTATGAAACCATTTACCTCGGGCGGAAAAAACTTTGAAGCTGGAACACTGATTGTTACACGAAGAAACAACGAACAAATTGCTGACTTCGACAAGCTAGTTCAGAATATGGCAAAAGAGTTTAGCCGTAGAATTTATACTACTGCCACAGGTTTTGCTGAAAAGGGTGCAGACTTTGGATCATCTGAAGTGAGTTATATTAAAGCCCCACGAATTGCTTTATTGGGTGGAGACCAAACATCATCTTTAGATCACGGCCAAGTGTGGCATTTTTTCGAGCAACAAATTCATTACCCAATATCCATTCTTGCAACCGATTATTTTAAGAATGTAGACTTATGGAAGTACGATGTGTTTATTGTGCCCGATGGCAACTACCGACTATTTGACGAGGCCATGCTTGGCATGATAGAGCGGTGGGTAAAAGAGGGAGGTAAACTAATTTTAATAAGCGGAGCAACGAACGCATTCACCGATAAAAAGGGATTTGACTTGAAAGAGTTTGCATCAGACGATTCGAAAACAAAAGCAGAAAAAGAGGAAGAAGAGGAGCAAGATAAGCAAGAGCCAATTAAATTTGGAGATGCCGAGCGAAAGGGATTGAGTAATTCTATTTTTGGTGCCATCTACAAGGTAAGTATGGATAAAACACACCCGTTGTCGTTTGGCTTGAATGAAGTTTACTATTCGTTGCGTACCACCGAACTTCACTATGCGTATTTAAAAAATGGTTGGAACGTTGGTATGTTAAAAGGAAAACAAAAACCATTAATAGGTTTTGCTGGATCAAAAATCAATAAAAAGCTTGCTAACACGATGGTATTTGGTGTTGAGGATAAAGGAAAAGGCGAAGTGGTTTATTTGGTTGATAATCCCTTATTTAGAAATTTTTGGGAGAACGGTAAGATGATTTTTGCGAACGCTGTTTTTATGGTAGGAGAGTAACCATTCAAAATTCAAGGATCAAAATTTTGTGATCATGTCAAACTAAAAAAATCAGATTTCGACCGTTTGAAAGCCAATGTGATTAGAATGTTACCTAGAAATTTGGGGTGAAGAATCTATTCAAGCACCGAAGAAGATGCCTGCGGAAACAACTTTTTTAAAGTTGCTTAGGCTGCTAGCTGCAGTCCTTTTTTACCTTTGCGCAACGCCTGGCGAATTTCTTTCATCGCTTCTTTTTTGAAAGCGGTAGAATCTTGACCAGACTGCTTTAGAATAGCTTTGATGTAATTCAAAACTTCTTCCATTTGCACTTTGTCCATCGCATCCAAACTTTGGAGGATAGCCAATTTGGGTGATTGTATCATATGACAATTAGTGGTTGTCTACGACAAAGTACGTAAAACAATCTGGTTGAGTTATTGTCAGTATGCTGCTATTAACGAAAAGTTAACGTTGAAGTAATTTTTATGACTAAATAGTGTAAAAAACGAGCTTCAAAAATCATTTTGTGAGAGTATTACTTTTACATCAACACTTCAAATCGCCCAAATCAGGTGGTGCAATTCGCTCGTATTATTTAGCCAAGGCTTTGGTAGATGCGGGCATTACGCCCATTGTTATTTCTTCGCACAATCAACCAAGGCCAAGTGTTGAAGTTTACGAAGGCATTACCATTTATTACCTAGCAATTCCATACGATAATAAGTTTGGCTTTTTCTCAAGGATATTTTCATTCTTGAGATTTTCGATTTCAGCAATTAAGTGTTCTATTAATATCAAAGACATCGATTTTTGCTATGCAATTTCGGTACCGCTTACCATTGGGCTTACAGCAATGTGGTTGAAATGGCAAAGGAAAATTCCTTATTTTTTTGAAGTGGGCGATTTGTGGCCCGAGGCTCCAATTCAAATGGGATTTATTAAAAGCAAGTTTTTGCAAAGCCCCTTGTATTATTTGGAGCGGAAAATCTACCAATCAGCTTTTCAACTAGTGGCACTATCGCCTGCTATTAAAAATGATATTGAAACCAAAGTGAGTGGTAAGGTTGTTTCGATGATACCGAATATTGCAGATTGTGAATTTTATAAACCAAGAGAAAAGTCTCAACGTGAGTCTAGCTCAATAAGCGAAAAGTTTGTTGTTTCATATATAGGCGCTTTGGGACTCGCCAATGGATTGGAGTATTTTTTAGCATGTGCAAATACTAGTCAAAATGCAGGGCTATCCATTCGCTTTTTGATATGTGGCGAAGGGGCTTTGCGCGAAAAATTGATTGATAATGCTTCTAAGTTAAATTTACAAAATATCACTTTCGTGGATTTTCAAGATAGAGAAGGAGTGAAGAGGATTTTAACTAAAACAGATGCCGCGTTTGTTTGCTATAAAACATTTCCTGTTTTGGAGACGGGCTCGCCCAACAAATTTTTTGATGGCCTAGCAGCTGGTAAATTGATTATTGTAAATTTTGGTGGATGGATCAAGAACGAAATTGAAGAGGCATCGTGTGGTATTTTCGTTGACCCGAATCAGCCCAACGATTTTGTCGAAAAAATTTCTCCGTTTCTATCAGACGAACAAAAGTTGAAAAGCTATCAAAAGGCCGCTAGGCAATTAGCTGAGAAGAAATATTCCAGAATAATTTTGTCCGAGCGTTTTGTAAAACTATTTTCTTGATGGTGCTATGACAAAAAAGAAAAAAGCCACTGCTAAAAAAGACAAGCCAAAACAAGAGCCATCTTTACAAAAACAAGAGCCAGAAAAGCCTTTTGATTTTGGAGGGCTGCCTCAACGAGATTTAAAGAAGAATTTAGGATGCGGGTGAGTTTCCATCAATTACATTATCTTATTAAGCAACCCGCTAATCTGCTAGTTTTCGAGTACCCTCAATTCTACCCTTCTATTCATTTTATGAGCGACTTCTGAATTGTCTTTACTCAACGGCACTGTGCCTCCAAATGCTTTTGTTTTTATTCGTGCTTTGCTTGACCCTTTAGAAACAAGGTACGTTTTAACAGCATCTACTCTTTCTTGCGAAAGTTTCATATTCAATTTTGGATCGCCCTTCACGTCTGTATGGCCTTCTAATTGAATCACCATTTTGGGGTAGTCTTTTAGCATTTTAACAACTTCATCTAGTTCTGAATGTGATTCCGCTGAAATTTTAGCTGTGCCTACGGCAAAGATTAAATTATCTAACCGCATAATGTGGCCAATGGAGTGTGGGGTTGTCTCTGCTGTTTTTGCTAAGGTACTGGGCAACGCCAACTCAATATCTTTAACTACTCTTCGTTCGGCATTGGCTTGAGCGGGATCTAATAAGTATTTAGCAACAGCAAAGCCAGGGGCTTCTACTACGATTGAGTATTTCTCGCCATCAAAAAGAGCAAATGAATACGAGTCTCCTGAAAGTAAACCCGTACGGTTTCCAAAAGGCTCGCTTTGAAAAGAAATCTTTGCACTAACAAGTTCTTTCGTTGCTGCATTCACAATCTTTCCTTGCGCATAAATGAGCGTGTCCGTTTCTTGTGCCATTAAGGCAACACTATAAAGGAAAGATAGAGCTACTACAATTACCGTTTTCATGTGTTAATATTTTTTTTGGTGGTCACATGGAATGGCCTGATTAATATCTCAGTTGGTGAAAACCCTGTTAATGGCCATTTCATAAAATTTACATCTTAATGATTTTAAATTCTACCCTGCGATTTTTTGAATTGCCAGCTTTTGTATTGGTCGTATCAACGGGCTTGGTCTCCCCAAAAAACGTAGTTGAAATTCGTTCTTGCGAAACGCCTTTTTCTACCAAGTACTTTGTAACAGATTTGGCTCTTTTCTCTGAAAGCATCATGTTATAATTTTCTGGACCTACCTGATCGGTATGGCCAGCAATCTCAACGGTCATTGTTTTACGCTCATTCATTAGTGTAACGATCCGATTCAATTCTGGGAACGATTCGCTAGTAAGCGTTGACTTATCAAATTCAAAGAAAATATTGTTTAGAGGTATCACAGTATTTTCAGCAATTGGCGTAACCTCTATGGGCAATACTTCGGCCGGAGCCAATTTTAAATCTTGCTTTACAGGACCATAAGCGATCTTGGTCAAGTCTAAATTTTGATTGGTTGAAATATGATCCTTTGCTTCAGCTCTTACTCCATATTTTTTTCCAACAGGCAATGAAATTTCGTATTCGCCCGTTTCTGGATTAGACTGAGCCACGCCAATTTCTTTGCCAGTTGCCAAATCTTCGTAGATTACTTTCGAGCCGAGCGGCTTACCCGTTTTAGCATCAATCAATTTACCTTTTACCAACACCACCGGATCAGGTAGCATGAATACTGGCATTTTTAATCTAAAAATATCGGCATTGTTTTCGGCAATACCCTTAGAAAAATAGGCGTACTCGCTGCTGGCAGGGATGTTAAAAAACAAATCGTCAAACTTAGAGTTTACCTCGGGGCCTAAGTTTTCGGGCTCGCTCCAATTCGTCCAAGTATCATCTAAGCGTACGCTGCGATAAATATCAGAGCCACCAAAACCACTAAATCCTTTGGAGGCAAAATAAAGCGTCTTATCATCGGCTGCTAAAAACGGAGAAGCGTCTTCGGCAGCAGTATTTATGTTTTTGCCCAAATTGAGGGGCTCAGACCAAACCGAATCATTGGTAGCAAAACTCACATAAATATCGCGATCGCCAAATGAATCATCGCGCTCTACCGACATCAACAAAGACTTGCGCGTGTTAGAAAGAAAGTAGTGAGACTTCTCGTTGTAGTTATAATCATTTGCAATCTTAACTGGCTTAGGTGAAGTCCACTCGCCATTTACATTGTTACTGATAGACATACCTGCAAGCATCTTTTTGCCACCGTTTATGTATTGATTGCCTAGCACCATTACCGCAGCTTTACCATCGGGGGTGACAGAAGTAATTGCGTTGATAAAATTAGGATGTTCGTTGTTGAATTTGGGGCCCATGTTTTGAGCCAAATTCCATTTTCCGTTAGCATCTAAGGTAGAGTACCAAATGTCTTCTTTATCGTTTACACCCCCTACGTTTCCAGGATGATTCCTTCTGCTGAAGTATAAAGTTTTCCCATCGGGAGAAAGGATGCCGTTCAGGTCATCGTATTCGCTATTCACATTGGCATCTAAGTGATCGGAGATAAGACCTTTGGCCATTAGTTCGGGAATGTTTACAATAGCTGCAATGGGCAGTTTAGAATCGGTAATTGCGATTGCATCTATCGAGAAGTAATCTGAAAGCGCAGCACCATCAAAATCTAATCTAAGCGCGGTAACTTTATAGGCAGTTTTTTCAATAAAGATATTTCTCATCCGTCCTTTCAATGGGATTGCCGAAGGGTTGAGTGTTTGAATAACATGCTCTTTGCCGCTTTCTTCGTAGGCAGTTACCTTAAAAAGCGCACTTGGATTGTTGGATTCGGCAACAGCGATTTGTTGAATTTGCATAGGTGTGGCAAACCCAACTTTTACAAACTCTTTGCGCTTGGGCTTATCGGGTGTCCACGCGTTTGGGTTTTGGCCAGTGGCCGGTAGTACATTAGGCTTGCCTAAAATTTGTTGGGCAGAGTATTGAACGGGTGTAAGTTCTGTAGAGAACTCGATAACTTTAGATGCCCATTGCACCGTTTGAGCGAACGTAGCGGTGGTTAAAGCAAGCAAAACCGGGGCTAGAAGTAATTTCTTAAGCATAGAATCGTGGAATAGGCTGGTAACTATTGGTTATTAAAGGCTAAACATAGCTAAAAATTGAAAAACGAGGAAAATCCCACCTCAAAAAGAAAAGTTTGTTTATTAAAAACTTTGTAAAACGAAGGCATTAGTCCATTGCGCCTTTATTAAACAAGAGGAATCCCACATGTAGAAGTATTCCTATTTGCCGCTTTTTATCATCGTAGTAGTTTACATTTAGACTTACCGGCCCTAACGAAGTATGCATAACAAGCCCTGCAGTGGCGGCAAAGTACACTTTGGTGATTTCCTCGTTTAAAATTGCCTTTTGATTGGGACCTTCATTAATCGCGGCCAATGGTTTAAACGCATAGCCATCTAGCCTAAGGTCTAGGCTCTTTCGCAACGAAAAGACATTTCGCCAGCCCCCTGCTATGTAATTGAATGCCCTAAAGTTGGTAAGCAATAGTGTTCGGCTATCTTGAAGCGGGTTAAATGAAGGTGCATAGATGATAGAGCCAAAATAATTTGTAAAAGTAGGCTGGTTAGAAAGAACACCTTCTACCAAATAGCCCGAGCTATATGCTCCTGCTTTGAAATATTGCTCCAGACTTAGCTTTGCCTGAAGCCACGTGCGTTGGGTAGTAACGGGTGCAGTAAGTACGGAGGTGTTTCCGGGCGCTAGATTTTCTTCTACCGAAAACCAATTGGCCGATAGGTTGAAAGCTTTCCCCTGCGAGGCATATTGCTTGCGGTTTAGCGAATTTGAAGAAACAGAAATACCTAAGCGCGAGCCACGCACTCTTAGCACGTCAAGGGTGTCAGAAGAAACAAGTACATCTCTATCGATAAAGGAATCACTGTTGTCTATAAAAGCTCCCGTTGCTACCACTTTAAACTGATTTCTGAAAGGGAAGCCAATATTTAACCCGTAGCGTCTATCAACCCGATCTAATACAGTAGGATTAAATTTTTGCTGAATGATATCATCGGCTTGTAGAAAACTCCAACTGTTTATTATAACCTCGGGCTCTATATAAAATTGACCAAAGTAGGGCAAATCAAACCGCGATTTGAACAAGAACGATTTATAAAAATTACCAGCAAAAAAATTTGCGCTGAGGTGTGTAAGTACACGGCTAAACGAATAATAGTTGAGCCCTAAAAAAATACTGCTAACGTTGCGCGTAGCAATTACCCCACCAAAATCTACCTGAAAGTTGTTTTGCATCCGTTTGGTCAGATTGAAATTGAAGTTATTTCTTGTAGAGTCAAAGTTGAAGCTAGGGTATACATTATTAAAGAAAGGCTCTGAAACTAGTTTGTAGTAACCTGTTTTCACTTCGTTGTAATAGAGCGGACGTTTTCCGTTTTTAAAGAAACGATTCAAATATTTTTTTTGGCTTTTGTCATATCCCTCAAACCGAATATCGCCTACTATTAGGGCGGGCGTTTTGCTGTTAAATCGGTTTCTGGAGGTAGCTACCTCTTCACATGTTCTGCGCGCTGAAATTTTTGATTTTATTTCTGGGATTTGACGCAGTGTTTGAAAATATCCGCTATCAATAATTGCTTTTACTTTGGTGAAATCAAATGCACTAAAATTTTGTAAGTCAGATTGAATATAAACTCCATTGGGTGGCACATCGTTAGGGTTTGATTTGTCGAGCAACATATAAAGCAGCGATCGCGAAATCAATTTCTCGTCTTCGCCATAAGGGTAACTGTTATAAACCTTCGATGAAACGTTTGATCCGATGATCACAGTTGGGTTGAAATCGCGCTGGGCAACATCTACCGGAAAGTTATTATAAACCCCTCCATCGAAAAGATATTTTCCGTCTATGCGAATGGGATTATAAAAGAACGGAGCTGTTTGGGTTGTGCGCAGGGCATCGCTAAGAACGCCTTTTCTCAAAACAATTTCAGTCTGTGTAAAAATATCAGAGGCCATCACCCGCAGAGGAACAAACAGGCTATCAAAATTATCTTTGGCAATCGCAGAGGGTTGCGCTAGTTTCTCAGCCAGTGCAAAGTTCAATGATAGGTCATTAGCAATACTGGTGTTTAACTGAAATGAAAAGGTAGAATCGAGCGACAGATTGAGTTTGAGAAAAGAAGCATCATTTTCCTTCTTAAAATAATAGTACGATCGACCGTTTTCAAACCGACCGTTTACCCAATCTAAAAATTCCTTCGATAAAACAATGTCTTCAATTTGTGCGGGGCTCATCCCACCCGCATAGCAGCCGCCCACAATGCCACCCATCGATGTACCGATGATGTAGTCAATGGGGATTTCATTTTCTTCAAGCGCCTTGAGCACACCAATGTGTGCAAGCCCTTTGGCGGCACCACCACTAAGTACCACAGCCACTTTTTGCTGGGCTTGCGCGAACGAGGCAATAAATAAAAAAAATAGCGCTGCGTACTTCACGTTGATTTTTAAAAGATGCTGGTTCAAAGATAGCTAATCTTTTCAGCGAGGGATTAGTTGGTTGCCACAACTACTTCATTGCTATACACGGGAAACGGAATGGAAGAAAGACGTGCTTCGATTGCTTGCTTTACCTTAGCGAATTCTGAGTAAAATTCTTTTTTGATTGGTTGCGATGGGGGTAACTCTACTCGCAGCGCATCGATCTGCACCCCATTCCGCCAAAAGCGATAACACAAGTGCGGCCCAGTAGCCAAACCCGTGCTACCAACATAGCCAATAGTTTGCCCTTGCTTTACTCGTGTGCCTGCAGTAATACCCGAAGCAATCTTTGACATGTGCAAATAACCCGTAGTGTAAGTGGCATTGTGGCGGATCTTCACATAGTTGCCGTTATTGGTTTTGTATTGCGCTTCTTCCACGATGCCATCGCCAACGGTGCGAATAGGTGTGCCTGTGGGGGCGGCAAAGTCAGTACCTAAGTGCGGCCTGAATACTTTTACAACGGGATGGAAACGACTCATTGAGTAGCGCGAACTGATGCGGGTAAATTCGATGGGATATTTGAGCAATGCCTTCCGAAGGCTGTTTCCCTTTTCATCGAAATAGTCAATGCCTTCGCCTTGATCAAATGGAAACGCAAAATAGTTGGTGCCAAAATGCTCGAACTGTATGGCTAACAGATTGCCAATGGCAAATGGTTTCCCATCTACTGTTTTTTCCTCGTAAATTAATTTGAATTGATCTCCTTTTTGTAAACGTTGAAAATCTACTTGCCAACCAAAGACATCAACAAATTTATTGGTGAGCTCGTGCGAGATGTTTAGTTCTTCAATCGTTTCAGATAGCGAAGATTCAATTCTCCCTGAAATAGATTTTTCTTTGTTTACTACTTCTTTTTGCTTGACTTCAATGCGTAACGAATCTTTTAAATAAAAAACAACATAGTCGATTGGACTGGCTTCGTACACCAACGCATGCGCAGACTTGAGCGAATCGTTTTCGTGTAGGAGGGTATATTTTTTGTTGGCCGCAACTTTTCTAAAATCAAATTCCTTTCGCGAAAGCGTGTGCAACTGCTGCATCACTTTTGGTGACACAAATGAGTTTTTAAATAGCTCAAAAAACAGTTCGTTTCTTTTCACCACATCTTCCACTACATTCAAATGGGTCACTTCCATTCCATACAGAATCACCGGCTTTGGCGAGGGGATAATAGTTACCACCGAATCTTGCTCTTCGGCATAATCGGCTGGCTTCGAGAAAAAGGAAGTAGCATTGTCAACCCACAAAAACAAAATGGATAAGGCAAGTGCAACCAGTGCAATCACAAATGGTTTCTTAGCCAACAAAGACCTAACAAATGGTTTTATCAAAACAGAGTGAGATTAAAGCAATGCAAGCTACAATTTGTCGTTTGTAATTAAGGCAAAGTCAAGGGCAAATTTCAATTTGATTTATCGATCCCTTTCGCACGGTAAATCACAATAGATACAACAGAGATAGCTAATCCTGTCATCATCAAAATACCAAAAATCAAATATTGTCGATTACTAAATCTGTCGCTTGTTAGAAAGTCAGAAATAACCAATAATCGTAAAAAAAGAAAAGTCATTAAAGAACAAATTAGAATTACCTGATTTTTAGTCGGTGCGATAGTCCATGTTTTCATAAACATATAGTTTAGTTATTGATACAACTTCAGAAGGCTAATATAACTCATTATATCTTCTTTTGCCCTCATCCAAAAACTTCACAAAGTTCTCCGCTTTCAAGTCATACGGCTTAGGTGAAACTAGCACGCGCTCATCGGTGCCAACCAGCACATAGAATGGTTGTGCGTTGTTATTCAATTTTGCTATTTGAAGGTCGGCATTTTGCTTGCCAATGGTTTTCTTTACTTTTTTATCGTACGTAGACGTGTACCATGCACTCTCTGGCAAAATGGTTTTGTCATCTACATACAAAGCCACTACTACATAATCATTTTTCAATCGCTGCAATACTTGCGGGTCGCTCCACACTCGTGCCTCCATTTCTCGGCAGTTAGTACAACCATGCCCTGTAAAATCAATGAACAATGGTTTGTTTTGTTGGCGAGCGCACATCATCGCTTGTGTATAATCGAAGTAGCCATTGATGCCGTGGGGTAAATGAAGAAACTCTGAATATTTCGGAGTGTCACAAATCTGATTTGGATTTTGTTTGTCGTTGGCCGAGAGCAAATTGAAATCTAGTGTAGACATAGGTGGTAAGTATCCCGCTAAGGCTTTGAGTGGAGCGCCCCACATACCAGGGACTAAGTACATCACGAACGTGAAAACAACCATCGCCAACGATATACGCAAAACACTGACGGTTTTATCTTCTGCATCTTTGCCTGTGTCGCCCGGCATCCGAAATCCCTTCATCAAATAAATTCCAATCAGCAAGGCGATGACAATCCAAATAGCCAAGTTGATTTCGCGATCAAGAATCCGCCAATGAAAAGCTTGGTCTGCAATACTCAAAAATTTAAACGCCAAGGCAATCTCTATGAAACCTAAAACTACTTTTACGGTATTCAACCATCCGCCAGATTTGGGCAGCGACTTCAACCATCCTGGAAAAAATGCGAACAAAGTAAAAGGAATGGCAAAGGCAAGTGCAAAAGCAAACATGCCAACGATTGGTTTTAAAAATTCGCCACCTGCAGACGAAACCAAAATGCTACCCACCAATGGCCCCGTACAAGAAAATGAAACCAACACAAGTGTGAAAGCCATAAAGAAAACACCAGCCAATCCGCCTTTTTCGGCCTGTTGATCTACTCTGTTGATGACCGATCCCGGCAAGGTGATTTCAAACAAACCTAAAAATGAAAGTCCGAATACAATGAACACCGAAAAGAAAATCATATTCGGAATCCATTCAGTTGAAAGGTGATTAGCTGTTTCAGGGCCCATCAACGGAGCAAGCACCGCACCGATTAATGTATAAATCAAAATGATGGAAAACCCGTAAACTAACGCCTGAAATTTTGTGCCTCGGCCAGTGAAGAAACTTACCGTCATGGGGATCATTGGAAAAACACAAGGCGTAAGCAATGCGGCAAGCCCAGCCAAGAAAGATAGAATAAAAAATCCCCATAGCGACTGACTTTGTGTTTGGTCTTTTACCAATGACGAATCTAAAATAGGACCTGAAATGGATACTGGATACCGGATACTGATTGCTGGTTTTGTGGAGTCACCAACGATAGAAGGATTATCAGTAACCTGAAACTTGAAACTTGAAACCTGCTCATCCTCATCTCCTAACTCCTGTTTTCTATCTCCTTTGCTCTCATCTTCTATCTTCTGACTTCTATCTTCTGACTTCTTTGCTTCTATTTTAATATTATCAAAAACAAACTCACCATCGCCAGGTACACACAAGCCAGTTAAATCAGAACAAACTTGGTATTCATACTCGACTGTAATTTTTAGTTTTGTTGAAAGGATTTTGATGCGCTGACGAAACTCAGCTTTCTTTTTAAAAATTTTCACATCGCATTCAAAATTCTCATCATGCTTGTCAAGCGGATTGATTGCTTTGATGCTACCAACTAGTTGATAGCTGGCATTAGGCGTAAAAGAAAACGTGGTTTTAATAGGGCCATCTTCGCAATTGAATTCAGAAGAATACAAGTACCAGTTGTTGTCGATCGTGGCAGAGAAAATGAGGTCTAACTCATTTCCAATTTTGGTGGTTTCTGTGGAACTGAAAACACTCCATTTTGATGGATTTAGAACTTGGGTATAAGTCGTTACCGTGCAAAGAAGCCATCCAATTACTAGTATAATCCTGTTTACAAACATTTTAGCAAAATCGTTTTGTGGTAAAAGTAGCGAAGGAAGCGCAATTTGGTTGTGTGAATTGTCTGGCTGGTGCTTTTGCAGTTAAAAAATTCATGTAATTTTAAAACTTTAAAGGCAACATATTGTCTATTACTACGTCAGATAACACAATTTTAACAATTAAAACCCAACCTCATGAAACGCAAATTGATCATGTCCCTCATCGCGATAGCTTTTGCCTTTGTTTCGCAGGCACAAACAGCCGATGAAATTATTGAAAAGTATTTTGAAAACACTGGTGGTAAAGCTAAGTGGGAAGCCTTGCAAGGAGCAAAGTTTACAGCTAAACTTAAGTTCGGTGCTATGGAATTACCAATGACAATGATTCAATTGAAAGATGGCAGACAAACAAGCACGGCCGTAGTGCAAGGCATGGAATTTAGACAACAGGTTTTTGATGGTACCAGTTTGTGGGGAACTAATCAAATGACTATGAAGCCAGAAAAGAGTGATGCCGAGGCTACTGAAAATTTCAAAACGACTAATCTGGGGGAATTTCCTAGCCCCTTTCTTGACTATAAGAAAAAGGGTTTTAAAGTAGAATTTTTAGGAAAGGAAACAATTGATGGTGCTGAAACCTTTAAATTAAAATTGACCAAGAAGCCGATTAAGGTAGACGGCAAAGAAACTGAAAATGTTGAATTTTATTATTTCGACTCTGAAAATTATGTGCCGTTAGTAGTAGAATCAGAAGTTAAGGCAGGCCCTAACAAAGGCATCGTAGGTCAAAGCAAATTTAGTGACTACCAAGACGCGAGCGGTTTGTTATTTCCTTTTACGCTAACTTCAGGCGCAAAGGGTCAGCCAGGAGGACAAACAGTAATCTTTACTGCGATTGAATTAAATCCTAAAGTAGAGGCTGCGACTTTTGCTTTTCCTGAGGGAAAGTAATTATATGTAGTTTAAAGCTTCAACCAAAGAACGATTTTTGGTTGAAGCTTTTTTATTTGAATTAAACCCATCCCCATGAAAAAAATTATCCTGTTATTTTCTATTTTATTCTCTGTGGCATCTTTTGCACAGGATGCTGTAACAAAAGGGAAAGAGTTGTTTGGTGATATGAGAGCAAGGCATATTGGGCCAGCTTTGATGAGCGGAAGGATAACCGATTTAGAACTTCATCCAACCAATGATCGGGTAATCTATGCTGCCACTGCTGGTGGTGGGGTATGGAAAAGCAGTAATGGCGGAGCCACGTTTAACCCAATTTTTGATGAGCATTGTCAATCAATCGGATCAATTGCGCTTGACCCTACCAACCCTGATAATGTTGCCTGGGTTGGCACTGGAGAAACTTGGACGCGCAATAGCGTTTCAGTTGGAGACGGTTTGTATAAAACAGTTGATGGTGGCTCCAACTGGAAGAAAATGGGGTTTGAAAAATCTGAAAGAATAGCTGGCATACAAGTCAATCCTAAAAACGGAAACGAAGTTTATGTAGCTGTTCTAGGAGCTTTGTTTAGCGACAGCGATGAGCGCGGTCTTTATAAAACAACTGATGGTGGTGTAACTTGGAATAAAATATTATTCGTAAATAATACAACTGGCTGTAGCGATCTTTTCATCGATCCAAAAGACCCGTCAATTGTGTATGCTGCTTTTTGGGAATTTAGAAGAGCGGCTTGGAATTTTAATTCAGGGGGCATCAATAGCGCTCTGTACAAGTCGACAGATGCCGGAAAAACGTGGAACAAAATCCATAAAGGATTTCCATCAGGTAAGTTGGGAAGGTTAGCCATTGCATCAGCCCCATCAAACACTAACATTTTGTACGTAGTCATAGAATCTGAGCAAGATAAAGACAAGGGACTTTACCGAAGCGATGATGCCGGAGCAAATTGGAAACAGCTGAATAACGATTTTGGTATTGTGGTTCGTCCATTTTATTTCTCGCGCATCGTGGTAGACCCCAGAAATCCAGACGTTATTGTAAAAGCTGGATTGTCAGGATCTATTTCTCGCGATGGCGGCAAGACATTTAAAGACCTTGGCTTTATGCATTCAGACATTCATGATGTTGTTTTCGATATTAAGAATTCTGATCGGATGTATTCTGGTACCGATGGTGGAGTATATCGCTCTTGGGATGGCGGTACGACTTTCGAGATGACTAAAAATATTCCCGTGTCACAATTCTATCATGTAAGTGTGGACAACGAAGAGCCTTACAACGTATACGGAGGCTTGCAAGATAATAATTCTTGGTACGGGCCCTCCAGTTCTCCAGGAGGTGTAGAAGCTCGAGACTGGAAAAAAGTGGGAGTAGGAGACGGCTATAGAGTACTACCACATCCAACAAAAAAACTGATTTATTCAGAAATGCAGGGAGCCGAAAATGTTTGGCGTTTCGATCCTGAAAAAGACCAAGCGAAGGCTATCCAACCATTAGCGGCAAAAGGAGATCCGAAATTACGTTTCAATTGGAATGCACCAATGGCTGTAAGTGTTATAAAGCCAGATCGCTTCTATATGGGAAGTCAATTTATACACCGCTCTGAAGATATGGGCGAAACATGGGTAAAAATTTCTCCGGATTTAACGACCAACGATAAAGCTAAAACCGAACAAGGAAACTCGGGTGGCCTATCCAGAGATAACTCAGGAGCTGAAAATTATTGTACAATTTTTACCATTGCCGAGTCTCCACTAGATGAAAACATAGTGTGGGCTGGTACCGATGATGGGAATTTACAGTTGACAAAAGATGGAGGAAAAACATGGGTGAACATAACTCCCAATATTACTGGCCTGCCAAAAAATACAGCTTGTTGGCATATTGAGGCAAGTACATTTGGTAAAGGCATTGCGTATGCTGTTTTTACTGGATATCAAAAAGGAGACATGAATGCTTACGCTTACAAAACCACTGATTTTGGCGTAACCTGGAAATCAATTGTTAGCAACGATATTGTTGGGTTTGTGCGCAACATACAAGAGGATTACGAAAACGAGAATCTTCTTTTTTTAGGAACAGAATTTGGCCTCTATATCACAATTGATGGCGGAAAAAATTGGCTAAAGTTTACTAATAATATGCCCTCGGTATCTGTGCATTTCATTGACTTACATAAAAAAACGAACGATCTCGTTTTAGGAACTCATGGAAGAGGTATCATCATAATTGATGACATTAGCCCAATGAGGCAATTGAACGAGCAATCTTTAAGCAAAGACTTAAATTTCTTTACTACCCGCCCCGCTATTATGCCCGAATCAAATGGGTTTGGGAGCACAGCAACTGAAACAGAGTTTGTGGGTGAGAATGCCAGTCAGCAAGCAAAAATTGTATACTACTTGAAGAAACGTCATACCCTAGGAAAAATGACGGTCGAAATTCAAGATCAAAACGGTAACAAACTTATTGACTTAGACGCTAAAAAATCCAAAGGAATAAATGTATTAGAGTGGAATTACAGAACGAAGCCACCCAAAATCGCTACTGCAAAAACAATGTCATTTGGTGGATTTACATCTCCGCGTGTCCCCGCTGGCATCTACAAAGTTGTGATTCAAAAAGGAAAGGAAACGTATATGAATGATCTGGTAATTCAGTACGATCCGAAATCTCCAATACCGTTGGCTGATCGTAAGCAAAATGAGGAGGTAACTAAAAAGCTTTTTGATATGACGCAGGATTTAGCCTATATGGTTTACGAATTAGACGAAACCATAAAGGCAGCCGAAGATTTGAAATCTAAAAACCCAGCGTCAACCAAAACCGTAACTCCGCTTATTAATGAACTAACCAAACTCAAAGAGACCTTAGTTATAACAAAAGGAGATAACTACGTGGGCATGGGCGAGCCTCAGCTTAGGGAAGATCTAGCAGAGTTGTATGCGAAAGTTGCTGGTACGGTTTTCAAAGCCTCAAAAGCAGAAACTGATAATCTAGAGGGCATTGAATCTCGATTTACCATGGCTAAGATGGATTTCAAGAAAATTAAAGAAAAGCACCTAGCGAAGTTTAGTGAAGTTAGAACGAAGAATAAACTTGAACCCATTATTATCAAGTCGTTTGACGATTTTTTGAAAAATCCTTAATAGACTTCAAGAGTCTTACAAAAACCCGAACTCATCATTCGGGTTTTTTTATTCATGACTTATCAGCGCCATAGCGCAATCCAATTTTTTCGCGAATGCGATCAAGTGTTTCCATGAGCAGTAATGTGTCCTCCAATTTTCGGGTAGGGCTTTCCGTCAATCCATCAAGCAAGCAATCGGTTACGTGCTGCGCTTCGTATTCGTAGCCAAAGCCTTTTGCAACTTCAAACTCGATTACTTGTTTTGATTCTTGTGTTGTTGAGTAAAATTCTAGCTGGGTGGTAGGGCCATGAAAGCGATGAGTCAATCTCATCCTACCTAAATCGCCCACTACATCGGCACCGTTGGCTAAGTTAGATTGAAAACTTGAAAACAGTTGTGCAGTTGCGCCATTCGCATACGTAAGTTGAATAGCACATTGTTCGTCTGCTCCAGAAGGTGTAAAAGATACGGTTGCCGAAATTTGATTGGGAGATCCAAGTAAATCGAGCGCAAAAAAGATAGGATAAACTCCAATATCTAACAACGAGCCACCGCCTAAGGCAAGATCGTAAATGCGGGGCGAAATAGGTGCTGATGGTTTGAAGCCAAACTCTGCATGGATGTACTTGATCGCACCAATTTTATTTTGAGCAATTAGCTCTTTTACTTTTTGATAGTGCGGTAGAAAGCGCGTCCAAAATGCTTCCATCAAAAATACTTTTTGTGACCGAGCAAAGGCAATCATCTCTTTTGCCTGACGAGCGTTGATGGCAAATGCTTTTTCGCAAAGCACCGCTTTTTTTCTTTTAAGGCAAAGCATGACGTGTTCGTAATGAAACGCATGGGGCGTGGCCACATAAATAACATCTACGTCTTCATCTGCTGCCAGTTGTTGATATGAGCCGTACGCTTTGCTGCTATTAAACTCTTGTGAAAATGTTTTTGCCGACTCCGCAGAACGCGCACCAACAGCCACGAGCCTTGCATTTTTTACCAATGCTAAATCGCTGGCAAACTTTCGGGCAATTTTACCGCACCCAAGGATGCCCCATCTAATCGTTTTGCTCATGGTGTTTAAAACAACAAGATAACAACTTGTATTAATCCGTTCGCTCTACTGTTCAAAATTGAAACAACGCATTGATAAGATCTTCGTCAATCATCTCTATTCCTAGGTTTTTCAAATTGGCCGATAATTTGCAAAGCGGTGTGCGACCTTTATCATGAACTAATTTGTTAGTCGCTTAAATTAGAAAATGAAAACCCTTCTTACCCTCGTACTTTGGTGTTTGCTATTTGTGCTTTGTTGGCCAGTCGCATTGCTGTTGCTGATTTTATTTCCGTTAATCTGGTTGCTGTTGCTTCCGTTTCGAATAGTGGGCTTTACATTAGAGGCACTATTCAAATTGGTAGGCGCAATTTTCAAATTGCCGTTTCGACTGATAGGCGTTAAGATATAAGCCTTAAAATCTTCTAGAGTTTATAGACTTTACCTCCTGACTCTTTAGTAACGACCAAAAATGGTTTTTCATTATCAATTCGATTGCCTTTCATCACAACACCCACTTGCTTTTGATTAGCCAAATAAAGTTTAGTGCCTTCTTTAAAGCTGAATTTTTTAGTGCCTCCTGGCCACATCAAAAAACCTTCGGTTCCATTTCCGCTATCACCTGGGGTGTAAGAAATCAGCGTAAGCTTTTTGGGAAAGATGGAGCTGTTTTTGAATTTGAACGTAATGGCTGTGTTCTTTTGTGAGTAGCTAGCCAATGCTACCAATAGCAAGGCGGTAGTTAGGATAGATTTTATTTTCATATAAGATTTTGTTTAAAATTTAGTTTTTGTAGCCCATTGATAAATTGGTATCTCCATTCACTCGCAGCTCTACCTTTGCCTCGCTACCCGATTTATTTTCAATAATCAGAGCCGTGTTTTTATTGGCATACACATGAACGGTTTCTCGGGGCTTGATAGTGGTAAATGAATGAATACTATCGGTTAATGTTTTCTGATATACGGTAATCGACTGCCTCGAAATGTTTTTGAGTTTCACATTGTAGAAACCATGTTGGTTATTGCCCAATACAAAACTGTTGTTGGCACCGATGGTGGTTACAGACGTGAGCGAACTGCATGATGATAGAAAGGCTGTAAAGGCAATAAGGAAGAGGAGTTTTATTTTCATAAGGTTTAGTTTTATTTGACCTTATGAACGCCAGCATTCACCAATAGTTTGTCACGAGTTGTAACAAATGGTCATGATAAAAAAGGAAACTGCAAGAGCGCGAAGATGCGCTAAGAGATCAAAGTCGTCTGAACACTTTGAGTGGTCTTGACGACTGGTAATTACTTGCATTCGCTCTCCACCACTTTCAAGCCTTTGCTTGTCCAGCAATCTTCGTAAATAGAACAAAAGCAAATCTGAAAACGAAAATTTCTTTTACTAAGCGCACTATCCATTTTGGCCGAGTAAATACTTTCAGAAATGCTGAATGCCTTAAACGATTCTCCAGGTGCCATTACGCGACCCAGAACATAAGAAGTTTGATATGACATTTTTTCTCGCTTCTTTCCAATAAGAGCATCAAATAGTGTATCTAAGCCTACTTCTGTATCATCTAAGAAAAGTTTTGCATCCTTTATAATGGCTGGGCCTATACCTTTGTTTTGCACCTGTAAATAAAAGCCATCTACATTTGAATAGCTCGATTCAACATACGGCCACACCGAAGCGTGTTGCTGGCTTTGCATTATACGAGCTTGATAGATATAAACAAACAATGTTGCCACACTGATGCCAATGGCACACAAACCGACTAATAGGCCGGTGTCGATTTTCTTTTTAGACTTTTTTTCTGCGTTAGACTCTTCCATATGACAATTTTTCAATTACTTCCTTAATACTGTAAGCACCTCATTCAACTTCAACAACGCCTCCACCGGGCTGATGGTATTGATATCAATTTTCGAGAGCATTTCGTGAATAGCTTTTGATTTGGGGTCGATCTCGAACAAGCTCATTTGTTGAGTGGCCTTCGGCAACTCATCAAATTTTTTCTTCGATTCATTCTTATGTTTATCCTTCTCTAAAAAATGAAGAATCTCATTTGCGCGAAGCACCACTTTATTCGGCATGCCCGCAATTTGTGCCACGTGAATACCAAAACTGTGCTCGCTGCCGCCTTCTTTCAGCTTGCGCATGAAAATGATTTTATCACCAATTTCTTTTACGCTCACGTTAAAGTTTTTAACCCGCACGAAATCTTCAGCCAGTTGATTGAGTTCATGGTAGTGCGTGGCAAAAAGTGTTTTGGGTTTGTAGTCTTTGTGTTGATGCAGGTATTCAACAATCGCCCACGCTATAGAAACGCCATCGTAGGTAGAAGTGCCACGACCAATCTCATCCATCAAAATCAAACTGCGATCGCTGAGGTTATTGAGAATACTAGCCGTCTCAATCATCTCCACCATAAAGGTTGACTCGCCTCGTGAAAGATTGTCGCTGGCACCTACGCGTGTGAAGATTTTGTCAACAATGCCGATGGTGGCTGCTTCTGCGGGAACAAAGCTTCCCATCTGTGCCATCAATACAATCAATGCGGTTTGTCTGAGCAAAGCTGATTTACCTGCCATGTTAGGGCCGGTGATGATGAGGATTTGCTGTGTTTCGGTATCGAGGTAGATATCATTCGGCACGTAACTTTCGCCCACGGGCAATTGTTTTTCAATCACCGGGTGACGACCAGCCTTGATGGCCAGTCGAGTGGAGTCACTGATCTCTGGCTTCGCATATTTGTTTGTTCGCGCTGTATTGGCAAATGACAGCAAGCAATCCAACACAGCAATCACACGGGCATTTTGCTGAATCTGAGAAATGTAATCGGCTGTGTGCTGTACCAGTTCTGTGAACAGGCGTACTTCGATCACCGAAAGTTTTTCCTCAGCATGAAGAATTTTTTCCTCGTACACTTTTAGTTCTTCGGTGATGTAGCGCTCGGCATTTACCAACGTCTGCTTTCGTATCCAATCGGTCGGTACTTTGTCTTTGTTGGCGTTGCTGACTTCCAGGTAATAGCCAAAGACTTTGTTATAAGAAACCTTCAACGAATTGATGCCCGTGCGCTCCACTTCGCGCTTCTGTACTTGCAGCAAATAATCTTTACCTGCGAAAGCGATGGAACGCAATTCATCCAACTCGGCATTCACACCTTCTTTGATGATGCCGCCCATGTGCACGAGCATAGGCGCATCGTCTTTCAATTCTTTATCAATTTTTTCCAACAGAAAATCACACCGATGCAATTGATCGCCCAGCTTGATCAATTCGGGTTTTGAACTTTTGAGCAACTCATCTTTGATGGGAAGTATAGCATGCAATGATCGCTTGAGTTGCAACAACTCGCGCGGATTCACACGGCCCACGGCCACTTTGGAAATCAAGCGCTCTAAATCTGCAATGTGCCGTAGTTGTTCTGTAATTTTTTCGGAGAGATCGGCATTCAAATAAAAATGCTCCACAATTTGCAATCGTTCCTCAATGGCCAGCTTTTCTTTTAAGGGTAGAATCATCCATTGCCGCAACTGGCGCGAACCCATGGGCGTGATGGTCTGATCTAAAATCTGCAGCAACGGCACGCCACCTTCGTTGGGCGAATGCACGATTTCCAGATTGCGTATGGTGAATCGATCGAGCCACACGTACTTTTCTTCATCGATGCGCGAGATGGCCGCGATGTGGTTGGTCTCTTTGTGTTCGGTAGCTTCGAGGTAATGGAGAATTGCACCCGCGGCAATAATGGCCTCGTTCATACCATCAATGCCAAAGCCTTTAAGCGAGTTGGTTTTGAATTGACTGATTAATTTTTCATTGGCAAAATCAAACGCATACACCCATTCATCCAGCGCAAACGTGGCATAGCCTTCGGCAAACTGCGTTTCAAATTTTTCGCGATGGGTTTTTGCAAAAATTATTTCGGCAGGGCCAAAACTTTGGATCAGTTTATTGACATACACTTCATTGCCTTGAGCGGCATAGAATTCACCCGTGCTAATGTCAAGAAACGAAACCCCGAATATATTTTTGTTGATGTGAATAGAAGCCAGAAAATTGTTTTGCTTTTTCTCCAGCACATTGTCGTTGAACGACACACCTGGAGTAACCAACTCGGTAACGCCCCTCTTCACAATGCCCTTTACAAACCGAGGGTCTTCCAACTGATCGCAAATGGCCACGCGATGGCCTGCCCTTACTAACTTAGGCAAGTAGTTATCTAATGCATGATGCGGAAAGCCGGCCAACTCAATTTCAGAGGCAGAACCGTTGCCGCGCTTGGTGAGCGTAATGTCCAAGACTTTGCTCGCCTTGATAGCATCTTCGCCAAACGTCTCATAAAAATCGCCCACGCGAAAAAGTAACAGCGCACCCGGGTACTTCACCTTGATGGCGTTGTACTGTTTCATTAACGGGGTATCCATTGCGCCTGCTCCTGCCATGTCGCTCTATAAATGTTTGTGCCATGAGCCGAGTTGCATCATGTACGAACGGGCAAAGATATTCAGGTTTATGGATTTTATGAGTTGCGCAAACAGGCATTTGAATATATTTGAATAAAAGTAAGTGAGATGAATGAACCTAAATCAAAGTTGCTAATGGGTATTGTTGTGCCCAATGTTTTCGGAGTGGCGATAATTGGGATGTTGCAACTAGTTAACAGTTACGTATCAGATAGTGCGTCATCAGTTTTTGTATTCTCAAATTTCATTATTGTCCCTACACTAATGGGGATTATAAGTGCCTATTTCTGGCGCGACCTAGAAATGAAGACAGCAAAGAAAATTGGATGGTCGGCAGTTGTAGCACTTATTGCTATTCTATTGAGTGCATTCGTTTTAAAAGAAGGCGCCATTTGTCTCCTTATAGTTTCACCACTAATTATCGGTTTTATCTTGACTGGATTAGCTATTGGGAAATCAATGTTCAAAAAAAACAATGGCCTTGTTAAAGCAAACGTTTTTGGAGTTTTGTTGCTGCTTTTTGTTGTTGATAATTTATCTGATCACAAACAATTGAGCCTTGTATCAGACACAATAGTTGTAAATGCTCCTATTGAAAAAGTATGGCCTCTTGTTGTAGAATATGAACCGATCGATTCAAAAGAAGATTATTGGCTTTTTAAAATAGGAATGCCAAGCCCTGTGCAAAGCACGGTTACTGGGTATCATGAAGGGGCAGGTAGGAAGTGCATATTCTCTAATGGATACGTTTTTGACGAAAAAATAGTGGTGTATAAACCAAACGAGGAACTAACTTTTGATATTGTAGAGCAGCCACGTGATCCTGAGATTATGGGACATATTGATATTGTGCGCGGGCAATTTATCTTGAGGGACAATGGAAACGGCACAACTACGTTGGTTGGAAATTCTTGGTATAAATTGTATGTTTTTCCCGAATGGTATTTTGGCACATGGTCTAAGAGCATTACTCGCAATGTACACTTGCGTGTAATGAAACACATAAAGTTGTTAAGCGAAAAGGATGTTTGATTTTACGGTGAAGTATTTAGGGGCATTAAAACACATTCCATTGTTTGCTCATTTTTTCGATGCCTTTTTGAAGATCAATACGTTGCTGTTTAACCCAAGAGTACTCGATTATATTGATGCGATTGAAAAAGAAGTTGAATCTTGGCCTTATGTGTCAGTTGAGTTGCACAAGTTTGGTGGAGTTCAGTTTAATTTTAATGATTATGAAATTGGGCATATTCACGGAAACGGAACGCTTGACCTCTTACTGAATAGAAACGTCAAACTAGAGTTGCTCAATGAAGGAAGAATAACAGACCATCATACTTTTAAGAATTCAGGATGGATAACTTTCGTCATTCAAACGGCCAAAGATTCTGAATATGCACTCGATCTTTTAAAATACTCAATAGAAAACAGAAAGAAATCATAGAATGGTGAAGTGCTATCGGTTAAATCTTATTTATATAGTTGCTATTGCGCTTGGTGTTCTTCTTTCAACTTGTTCGCCAAAGAAGCAAACAGTATCAACAGAAACGCGCGACACTACTTGGGCATTGCTTCCATTTATTAAAGTGGATAGTGTGAATCCCTTCCTATCAGCAGGGCAAGGAAAATTTACCTGCCCTATTCTCAAAAAAGAAATACTGTGGGAAGAAAAAGATGTTTTTAATCCGGCTGCAGTAGTTCGCAACGATTCTGTTTTCCTGATTTATCGGGCGGAGGATACCATTGGAAAATACGCGGGCACTTCGCGATTAGGGATTGCAGTAAGTGCCGATGGATTACATTTTTCACGCAAGAAAAAACCTATCCTTTTTCCAGATGAAGACGCGATGAAAATCTATGAGTGGGAAGGTGGCATCGAGGATCCGCGCATTGTAGAAAGCGAAAACGGAATTTACATTATGACCTATACTGCCTACGATGGAAAAATCGCTCGTTTGTGTTTGGCCTCCTCGACCAATCTAATTGATTGGAAAAAGCATGGCACAGTACTAACAGGAACTTATGTTGATACTTGGAGCAAGTCTGGGGCAATTGTAGCAAAACGTGTTGGAGAAAAAATAATCGCACAAAAAATCAATAACAAGTATTGGATGTACTTTGGCGATACCGATTTATTTCTAGCCACCTCAAACGATTTGATTCACTGGCAACCCGTTGTTGACGGTCATGGAAAATTTAAATCTGTCCTTCAACCTCGCAACGGTTACTTTGATAGTCGGCTGGTTGAAAGTGGCCCTTATGCACTGCTCACCGAAAAAGGAATTGTATTATTCTACAACGGAATGAATTTGGACGATGGAGGAGACCTTGCCATTGCTAAAGGTGCTTATTGTGCAGGCCAAGCGTTATTCGATAGAAATGACCCTTCTAAACTAATTGACCGATTGGAGAAAAACTTTTTACGCCCCGATAAGCCTTACGAGATTTCTGGGCAAGTAAACCAGGTTTGTTTTGTAGAGGGTCTTGTTCCCTTTCGGGGAAAATGGTTTTTGTATTTTGGCACGGCAGATTCAAAAATTGCGGTTGCTGTTTCCTCCATTTCGCCAGCCAATTAATGCGATGAAGACAGTAATGGTCAATCCTGAAAAGAAATGTACTTTTTTGATGGTCATATCTCTAGGCAAAAGATTACTCAAAAATACCTGATGTTTAGAACAAAATATAAATTCAAGGTTTTATCATTTATCTTTTTCACTATTACTCGTTTTAGATTTCAGAAAGTTTTTTGGAGCGTAAAAAGAAGATGCCTATTATCACAAGCCATACTAACCAGAGCGTGCTCCCAATAAACCCTGCTAACTCCCATACCGGAAAAGATGGCATAACGGTCGCAAATAATTCAGCCTGGGCCAATAAATAAATCGCAGATGCCACATAGGCGAAGTAAGACACCCAATTTGGAATGGCTTGCAGCCGTTGAAGTGCGATGGAAATCATAACCGTCCAGGCTATGGTAAATAACTGACCGAGATGTTCTCCTAGTATTACTCCTCCAAACTGATGAATGGTTTTGAAGGCGATCACCGCAGCCGCTTTAGTGGCATCGTCTGAAGCATTCACAAATGCATCTGCTAATACAGGCACCACAAATGTCCAGCGGAGTAAACCAATCATTTGAACGATAAGACCAATCACACCTATGGTAGTTGCCATGCGTGCTAAAGAAGTTTTATGCTCCAATTTTTGGCCTAGCAGAATATAAGCAGGTAATAAAGGAATGCCCGTTATTGCAAATGCAAACCAAGTCCAAATCAATGTGCTGCCTCCTTCATGAAATTTGGTCAAAATGATAGCTGTCGGCTGCCGTAGTATATCGGGATACTCAAAAATGATTATCAGAATATTGTACGGAATAAATAAGGCAATTGCCCCCGCAATGAATAAGCCTCCAATTGTTTTATTTGTTTTCATATTGTTTGGTTTTTCTATTTGAAGAAAAATGAATAACTAATTCCAGGAGTTGGATTGATCTGCAAAGGCTCACCCTCTGCGGCCACTCCAATTACACCAATTCGTACATTGAGACCTTTCCACACCATCCAGCGAAAACCGGCCTCAACACCCCACGCATTTTTGTTTTCATAATCGCGGTTGAAACCTCGTAGATAGGATGCACCCGCATAGAAGGAAGATGGGTTTTCTTTTTTCCCTACTGCCAAAAACCAAGCAGTGGCACCGGCTTTAAAGAAGTTGGTAGTTTCTCCTGATTTAAATGCCGTGGGGTAATACCCTGCATGATATGAGATTTGCTTGTGACGAAACTCCAACCCAACGGATGGATTTCTAAAGCCGTTAATGCTTAGTTCATTTTTAGAAAGGCTTTGCGAGAAGGCGTTTGTTGACACAAAAAATAGCAACACGATAATTATGTTCTTCATGATTAAATTGTTTAAAGAATTATTCAATAATTAGTGATTTCGACTTTCGATTCATTTTCTAATTTGTACTTTCCAATGTGCGGCAGAACATCACCACCGATGTAGAGATAGCCACCATGTTCCTTGACTGCTCCAGCTTCAGCAAGCGTACTGCCTGTGGTATCAAAAAGCGAGTGAAGTATTTTGCCTTCCGCTGAAATGTTCATCACCATTCCAAATTCTTCTGCTTTGGGTTGAAGAAAGTTAGGCAGGCCATATACAAATTTCTTCATGCCAGGTTTAGGATGAATCTTATCCAGCGCATCGCTCCGCTTGGTAGAAAATCCAAGCCAGTAGCTTCCATCAGCCCTGATTGAAATTCCATTAGGAAAACCAGGAAGGTTATCAATAAACGTTTCTGTCTTTCCCGCTTTATCTCCTGTAAGCCAGTATTTAAGAACTCTGTATTTGGTGGTTTCCGTCATCAACAGATAATCTTCTTCCCTCGAAAGCACCACTCCATTTCCAAAATAAGTGCCATCGATTAACGTCTTTACTTTACCTGATTTAGGATCATAGAAGTACAATCCACCGATTGGATTCATTTCCAGAATTACTTTTCGGCCATACTTAATCGTGTATGCTGAAACATCAGACGTATTGGAAAAATAAATTTTGCCATCCAATGCAATGTCCAACCCGTTTGGAATTAGAAATGGTTTTCCGTTTTCATCCTTTGTAGCAAGTACGGTTACCTTTTTCTGTGGACTGATGCTAATTAAGCCTTCTTTATGACTCAAGGCTATTAGGTTTCCTGCTTGGTCAAAATGCAGTCCGGCAACCCATGAGCGTGCATCGTAAAAAATTTCAATGGCACCATTGGAATCAATTTTTAAAATCTTGCCATCACTGAAATCAGTTTCTTTGGTGTGAACTCCGCAGTAAAGATTTCCATCTTCATCAAATAGTATGTCTTCCGGGCCATACCATCCGTTGAGTGAAATGATTTGAGCGGACTTTAGCTTTTCATTCAAAGCTGTCGTTCCGATGAATTCAGTTTTAGTGGGCGGTTGCCACGCAACGGGATGTATTGCGCATGACGTAAACAGACCAAAAATGGAGAGGGCAAATAAAATTCCGAGACTTGTTTTTTTGTTTTGTTTCATTTCTTCAATGGGTTAAAGTTTGGTGGCACAAAGGAGCAGCACTTAAGAGGAAGAAACTTCTACATATGTTGAGGAAGTGAAAAGTTTCTTGCGAAAACCTCTACAAATGTTGAGGGAGCGAAAAGTTTTTTAAGAAAACATTGTGTTTAGCACAAACGAGAAGGGCAACGCAATAGCATGCGCTGCCCTAACCTTGGCCTGAAGCTGAATTGTATTTACGCTAATTTGGTATTTGACTTTCGTCTATGAAAATGAACTCCCATTGATGTCCATCCAAGTCTTCAAGACTATGCTGGTACATCCACCCGCGGTCTTCTGGTTCGGCATGAATGAGGCCGCCTGCTGCCCTAGCTTTTTCTATAATACTTTGTATGCTTTCTTTTGAATCCAAATGCAGCGTTATCAAAACTTCTGTAAATGCCGTAGCATCACAAAGGGCTTTTTTTGTAAAGGTTTTGAAGTAGTCTTCTTTCAACAAAAAAACAAAAAAAATGTTGTCGCCTGTGGCCATACAAGCGGCATTCTCATCTGTTACGTTTGGATCAAAGCTGAAGCCAAGATGGGTAAAGAAGGATATTGATTTTTCAAGGTCTTTTACCGGTAAATTGATGAACGCTTTGGCTGCCATTTGGAGTTGAATCGATTGATCGTGCAAAGGTGACACGAGAACTCATTGAAAGCCTTTACAAATGTTGAGTAATTAAACTATTTATTAGCAAGCAATATTCTGCTCAACTGGGTAGGGGTGATGCCTAAATAGGAGGCGATGTGGTGTTTTTTCAACCGCCTAATTAATTGCGGGAATTTTTGAACAAACTCTCCGTACTTTGTTTTCGCATCGTAATGCCTAAGGGAAATTTCCAAAGGCTCTTTCTCAATAATCCAATGCACTTCGATGTACTTGATATAAAATGCCGCTATGTCACTATGTGTAAGCAACAAATTTTTGAACTCAAGAAAATCATAGACCAAAACGGAGCAGTTTTCGATTGCTACAATGGTGTACTTACTTGGTGTATTGTTCAACATCGCTCCAACGGATGCAGCAAGGCGCAGTTCTGGAAAAAAATACTTGATCACTACGTCTCCGGCATCCGTTGTGTAATTCTGTGAAAAAAGTCCTTTGACAACAAATGCTATCTCCTTTGGAAGCTGCCCTTCGGTGATGAAACACTCGCCTTTCTTATAAGTACGCGGACGTAATATTTTTGTCCACGCTAGTTCTGCCTCTTGAGAAATAGCATGGTATGTTCTGATTTTTTGAAAGAAAAGTTCAGTGCTCATTACTCTAGGCTTTCTCCATTGTAATATACGTATAAACTAGGATGGCCATGCTTTAATCAGTTTTCCTTTTTGAAATAAAGACTGATGCCCTAAAAGTGCGATTGAATTTCCGCACAAAAAGTTGCCCCGTTCACTTATGAGTGAATACGTAGCTTGAGCATTTACTCGCTAATTTTTCTTTTACAGAACTGAGTCCAAGTTTCGTTACTTGGGTGAGAAAATAGCACTGGATTTTTGCCGTAGTAAGTAATATTCTTAAGCCCTATTGCATCTGCTCTCTTTTTCAATTCTCTTGCATGAAAAGCGTGGTGCGCAGGTATGTCTTGATTATAAGGATTGTAAGGATTTACTACGTCTCTAAGTGTATTGTTAATCCAAATTTCAGGATCATCGGCAGACAGTAAAGACAACATATCAACCTCTGCTCGGTAAGTATCAATAGCAGCCGATTCGTACTGTGCATTTGACGATACTCCATATATCTTTTGAACGTTACCCGTTTCGAAAGACAATATTTGTGGCCACGTGAGACTGTAATCAACAAATACATTATTTACCCATCGCTCTTCAATATTATAACTTGATTGCGTTTCTCTTGCCACTACGCCTTTTACTCGGGTTGATTCCCTTAACACCAAATCACTATTTTGTGCATCTGCAAAGTCATTGTTAAAGGCTATCCAAAGAGAAGTGCCTGCGCCAGCTGAATTACCTGACAGGATTATTTTAGACTTATCAATATTGAAATCATTTGCCCGAGATCTGATGTACTGTAAAGCCCTTCTTACGTCAGCCATCGATTTTTTAACTCCTTGTGTTTCCCCGATGGGGCTTAACAGGGTGTAGCGAATGGTTGCAAAGGCAATATTGTTTTGAAGTAAAAACCGAATGTCAGCAGGAAAATCCCAAGCCCCGCCCGATTGAACAGCATACACAAAATCTTTGTCGCCACTGGTAAACCCACCACCGTGTACATAGATGACCAAGCCCGTGGGTGTGCTGGCAGTAGGTAGCCATATATCAAACTGCGTTCTGTCTTTGTCATCATAAGAAATGTCTTTCGCAAATTTTGCATTGATACCTTGCAAATCAAAAGGCGAAGTTGAAAAAGTAATATTCGAAACTGGTGTGATCGGGCTATCTTCATTTTTACTACAACCCAATGCGAACAAAATCAGGAACAAAAAAGTAATAAGTGTTTTTTGGATTGCTTTCATATCGTTTCAGTCTTTGTCGTTGCCTGCCACGTTACAATTAGGATGACTTCATTTAATAAATCCTTCCAAAGATAATTGATATGCGCAACAAAGTGCGATTGAATTATCACTTACATGTATTGCTCGAAAAGTTAGCGCATCCCCACCTCGAGGAAGCCGATGCTCGATCAATGTCTTCTGTCTTCCATCAAGGAAAATTGTCCATCTACTTGCGTACATCCTCCATTTTAAACGGTTGTCAAGCCCTGCACTTTTGCATCGTCAACAACGACAAACAAAAAGAAAAAAATTATGACACGTTTAACCGCGCTAAACCCCGACCAGGCTTCGGGCAAAGCAAAAGAATTGTTTACCGCCATCAATGGTAAACTGGGTATGGTACCGAACATGATGCGTACCATGGGCAACTCACCTGCCTTGTTGGGTGCTTATCTAAATTTCAGTGGCTCACTCGGTGAAGGAACACTGGGTGCTAAGTTGGGAACATTGATTGCTCTGACTGTTGCAGAAGCGAACCAATGCCAATACTGCGCATCGGCTCACACCTTCATTGGTAAAAACATGAACGGTCTAGATGACGCCAGAATAGAGTCGGCCAGAACATTGGGCAAGATTGATGCAAAGACAGATGAGGCTTTGAAGTTCGCCCACAAATTGGTAGAGAAAAGAGGTCACGTAAGTGATAGCGATGTGAGTGCTGTATTAGCAGCTGGGTTTACCCAAGGTGAGGTAGGCGAAATTGTGGGGCACGTGGCGCTGAACACATTTACTAACTACTTCAACAATACGGCCAACACAGTGATCGACTTTCCTGAAGTACAATTACTTCAACCAGCAGTACTCTAAAAAAACTTGACGCAAAATATTAATTCATAAAAATAATAAACAAAATGAAAACAACTAGAATGATTTTCACACTAGCGCTTGTACTATTTGTTAGCGCACTTGGTGCACAAGTTGCACCTATCGATAAAAAAGGATTAGCCATTGGAGGCTACGATGTGGTTTCCTACTTCTCTAACAAAGCCACAAAAGGTGATGCGAAAATTACTGCAACACATGGCGATGCCACTTATCAATTTGCAACTACTGCAAACCGCGATACTTTCAAAAAGAATCCTTCAAAATACCTTCCTCAATTTGACGGATATTGCGCATGGGGCGTGGGTGCAAAAAGCACAAAGTTTCCTATTAACCCAGAGACGTTTGAAATCATTGATGGCAAGTTGTACTTGTTTTTCAATGGTCCATTCAATGGCAGTAACTTTAACACACTAGAAGCGTGGAATCAAGACCAAGATAATTTATTGAAAGCTGCCAACAACAACTGGCCGATTGTGAAAACATCGAAATAGAATCTTATCGTTTACGAATACGTCAGGAGAAAATCCTGACGTATTTGCTTTTCCTAACTTGCAAACCATGAAACCTGCTATCTCTCGCATCCGCGTTTACCCTATCAAGGCACTTGATCCCGTTGAGTTGCAAGAGGCTGAAGTAGGTGTGCACTCGCTTCGCTATGACCGCGAGTTTGCCATGATCACGCAAGACCAGCGGTTTATGAACAGCAAGCGCACTGGCAAGGTGAATGAGCTAAAGGCGACTTACGATTTGCCGAACTATACCGTGCAACTGAATCCTCGTTCAGGAGGGTCTGTGGAATCGTTCCATCTGATCGATAATAAAAGAAAGTTAGAAATGTATTTAGAAAACTTCTTTGGTGAACCTTTGACGCTCGTTCAAAGTAAACAAGGCGAACTGATGGACATCCCCACGGCCAGTAGCGTGACGATTGTGAGCGAGGCTTCGCTGAAATCACTCAATCAGGAATTTTCAGATCTTCCACTGGAAGATGTACGCCTTCGTTTCCGCGCTTCGATTGAATTGACAGGCGTTGATGCTTACTGGGAAGAGAACCTAGTTGGCAAACCAGGTGTGGGAATGCGCATTCAAGTTGGTGATGTGGAGATGATTGGGGTAAGTCCGCGAGCGCGTTGCAACGTACCTCCACGCGATCCGCTTACAGGCATTACCGACAAAACTTTTGTAAAGCGAATGATGAAGAGCCGTGAAGCAACGCTTCCGCAGGGCAGTCATCTTCCGGAATATGGTAACCTCTATCACCTTACCATCAACACCTACATACCAGAAACGCAGAAAGGGAAATGGCTGCGGGTGGGTGATGAGTTAAAAATTATCGAACGCGTTAACCTTGAAAATCCGCAATAACAGGAGGAAAAAAAGTCCACCTCAATGCGTAGATAATCCATTTTCTGCAAAAAAGTATTGCCGCACCTTTGTTGTGCAAAACAAGAGGAGTTATTATGGAAGAAAAAAGAATGCCTCTTCCGCCCTTTACGGTGGAAACAGCCAAACAGAAAATACAGCTAGCGGAAGATGCCTGGAACAGCAAAGACCCGGTGCGCGTTTCCAAAGCCTATACTCTTGACAGCGAATGGCGAAACCGAAACCAGTTCATCAACGGTCGCGAAGAGATTGTGAAATTTCTGAGTGACAAGTGGAAGAAAGAATTACACTACAAACTGAAGAAAGAATATTGGGCACACACCGACAACCGCATTGCCGTGCATTTTGAATATGAATATCAAAATGCTGAAGGTAAATGGTTTCGTGCGTATGGAAACGAAAATTGGGAGTTTGATGAGAATGGATACATGGCGAAGCGCTTTGCTAGCATCAACGATTTAGAGATTACTGAATCGGAACGAAGAGTATTCTAATTTTGTTGTAAACGCAATTCTGCTTAATATGCTCAACCAATCTACTTTTACGCTAGTCAATCCACAAAATGGCAACTTGGGTTTTAAGCTTGCCGCTTTTGAGGACCATAGCAGCTTCGATCATATTCAACGGCATAATTATTTTTCTCTTATTTGGATAATGGAAGGAAGTGGCGAATTGAAAGCTGATTTTGCCGAATATAAATTCAGTAAGAATTCGTTGCTTGCCTTCGCACCTTACCAACCCTTTATGATTTCAAAGTCAAGGAATGTTAAAGGAGTAGCTATTCACTTTCATCCCGATTTCTTTTGTATTCTCAAACATCATAAAGAGATTTCTTGCAATGGTATCTTGTTCAACAACATCTACAATCCACCCATCACCAAGGTAGATGATGTATCGGAGGCTACCTTAAAAATGATTCTCAATCAAATAAAAACTGAAATGCAAAATCCGGCTTTGGCACAGTACGAGCTTTTGGTTTCGTATCTCAAAATATTTCTAATCACAGCTTCGCGCTTGAAAGCACAACAACAACCCGAGGCGCAAAAGGCTACGGCCAATAATAAAGAGCCTTTCATCCTTCAAAATCTGAAAGATGCCATCGAGGAACATTTTAAAACGAAACACTCGGCCAGTAACTATGCCGATTTGTTGAACATCACACCCAAAGCACTTGCGAAGATTACAAAAACACATTTTAATAAAACGCTAACCGATTTGATCTCTGAACGCATTATAATTGAAGCCAAGCGCGAGTTGTATTTGACCAACAAACCTGTAAAAGAAATCGCGAGCGAATTGGGCTATGAAGACGAACACTACTTCAGTCGCTTCTTCAAAACCAATGCCGATGTTTCGCCCCAACTATATCGAGAGACGGTAGGTTTTGCAAGAGGCGTGGTCTGATAAAAATAAAGCTAAGACTTTGTAGCTCAGTTGGTAGAGCAGCTGACTCTTAATCCGTCCCGATAGTTATCGGGAGGAGTTCGAGCCTCCCCGGGGTCACTATTGGTGACGATTTATGTTAATTGATAACTTGAATTTATGCAACAACGAAAAGTAGTAGTAACAGGTATTGGCGCGATCACGCCTTTGGGAAACAATGTTCAGGACTTCTGGAATAATTTGCTCGCAGGCAAAAGCGGTGCAGCGCCCATCACTCGCTTCGATACTTCGAAGTTCAAAACTCACTTTGCTTGCGAAGTAAAAGGCTACGATGCCAAAAATCATTTTGATATAAAAGAGGCTCGCAAAATGGATTTGTTCACCCAATATGCGATGGTGGCCGCCAAGCAAGCTGTGGAAGATGCAGGTATTGCAAATGATACAATTAACAAACGTAGAGTTGGCGTTATTTGGGGTTCGGGCAACGGAGGATTTCTCACGTTTCAAGAACAGGTGATGGAATTTGCCAAAGGCGATGGCACACCAAGGTTTAGTCCATTCTTCATCCCAAAAGTCATTCCTGATATTGCTTCCGGATGGATTTCGATGAAGTACGGTTTTATGGGGCCCAATTTTATTACTGTATCGGCCTGCGCCACATCTACTACTTCCATCATTGATGCGATGAACTACATTAAATGGAATAAGGCAGACATTATAATTGCGGGTGGCTCCGAGGCGGCCATCAACGAATCTGGTATTGGAGGATTCAATGCATTGAAGGCATTGTCTACGCGTAATGAAGATCCAGCCTCAGCCTCGCGACCGTTTGATGTGTCGCGTGATGGTTTTGTCATGGGCGAAGGTGGCGTTGCCTTGGTGTTGGAAGCAGAAGAACATGCGAAGGCGCGTGGAGCAAAAATTTATGCAGAGATAGCGGGTGGTGGCATGAGTGCCGATGCTTATCATTTAACAAGCACCCATCCGGAAGGCGAAGGTGCATTGCTCGGTATGCAATTAGCGTTAGAAGATGCCAATGTCACACCAAGTGCAGTTGACTACTTAAATCCACACGCAACCTCTACGCATCATGGCGATGAGAGTGAAGCTAAAGCCATCGTGCGCTTGTTTGGAGAGCATACCAAACACCTAAGCATTAGCGCCACCAAATCGGCCACAGGCCATTTGCTTGGAGGAGCCGGTGCCATCGAAGCGTTGATTTGTATTCTTGCAGTGAAGCATGATGTCATACCCCCTACTATCAACACTGTCAACATAGACCCCACATTGCCTGAATCATTGAATCTAATCCTCGGAGAGAAAGTCCACAAACAAGTGAATGTAGCACTCAGCAACACGTTTGGCTTTGGTGGGCACAATGCAAGCGTGGTGGTGAAGAAGATTGTCAGTTAAGTGATTGGCGTGAGTTCTGAATTATGTTCCCTTCGCCATGCATAAAGCACTTGCCAGGTAAATCACTTCATTGGGAGAATTCTCGTCAATTTTAAGCGCCAAGTTTTTTCTTTTACTTTCGTCCACGCGCGAGTATTTCAATTCTGAGTCGGCATACTTCCAAGCTATGTCTAATTGCTTTTTCACTTCGTCCGCTTCGGTTAGTTTGTTTTGTGCTTTCAGGCTTTCATAAAGCCCCGTCAGCGCAAAACCATTTTTTGGCCACGTGATCAAATCTTCACGATAAATTTTTTCAGCCCCAGCATAGTCACCTCCACTCATCAATACGTTACCCAGCAGGTGCCGCACGGAGAAAAACCAATCGGGTGGTTCGTTGTAATTCAAATTGTCTTCCAGTGCAATAGCTTGCGTGAGAAGTTCCGCTGCTGTTTTGTAATCACCTTTTTTGGCCATCAACTCAGCGCTCAACACGTTCGATGCTATTTGACAAACTTGCTCGGCCGGATTAATGGACCAAATGATGATTTTCTTCACCCCTTCAGAGTCGCTCAATTTATTCAGCGAATCCAATTCCGTTTGCGCTTCATTTAACTTACTCAAATTCGCAAATGCCATTCCACGTGCATAATGCCAAATGGCTTTTGGGTAAACCAAGTCTTCATCTGGTTTAGTAGCTACCAATATCTTTTCCCACTGTTCGAATTTCACCAGCACATGCAGCGGGATGGTGGTGTAATGCAAAACGGTTTCATAACCGGGCTCACGGAAATATTTTTTATCTAAAATACTCACCATCTTGTACGCGGCTTCAATGGCTTTGGCACCCCGGCCTTCAAACGTGGCAGTGGCGGCCATAAAATGATAGTTATGGGTGTAGTAAAGTTGCGGATACACGCCCTGCGATTTGCACTCGGCAATATAGATGCTGTCGGCTACCACGGCTTTTTCATTGGCGATTGTGCCTTCATGATAATCTCCGGTGTTGATGTAAATATGCGAGGGCATGTGCACCAGATGCCCCGCAGATGGCACTAATGTTTTTAATCGCTCGGCACTGACAAGCGCTTTATCAAAATCAGAACCGGCCTCGGTGGCGTGTAGATAAAGATGGTTAGCCAATGGATTTTTGGGATTAATCGTCATCGCGCGTTCAATCACTTGCAGTAGCTCGGGTGTCCATGGTTGAGGTGTGCGCCCCTTTCGTTCAAAAAAATTCCATGAATGTAAATTCATGATGGACTCCGCGTACAGCGTGGCCACAAAATCATTTTCGGGAAATTGCGCGTAGGCCATTTTCAACGAAGCAGAATAGCCTTCGCTGTCTGTGGTAACAGAATCAGTAGGGAACTTCACTTCAATGGCTTTGATGACGGCTTGTTCCCATGTGGAAGCGTTTCGACTGTACCTCACCGCTTTCTGCACCGCCAGCTTAATGTCGTTAACGGCTCCCATATTTTGGCCACCCGAATTGTAGTTGGGGCCCAGCACATAGGCGATCCCCCAAAACCCCATGGCAAAGGTGGAGTCCTGACGGATGGACTCGCGAAACGATCGCTCTGCTTCTGCATGATTAAATCCATTGGCCATGATGACACCCTGATTAAAGAACAGTTGGGCATACTCCGATGGCGTGGTGACTTTCACCTGAAAGTCGCCAATATTTTTCAGAACGGGAGCTTCAAAAGTTGGTTTCTTGTCGGCACAGGTTGTAAACAACAGCAGTAATGAAATGAAAATCAGTGCGCTTTTCATAGCAAGATGGTTTAGGTGGATGGGTTCTGCTATTCGAAGGTAGTAATTATAAATTGGGTACAACAACTCGAGGTTTGAGCATGCTGCGCTCAACAAAAACCAGAGAATAAGAATGGTGGTAGTAATTAAAGACTAACAAAGTCAGTCGCACGACTAACCAAACTGCACAATAAATGAATTGGCCGCTTACGTGGCAGCAACTAGCATTATGTTATTTCGTCTTACTACTTGCCGCTCGTCAAGACAAAGTTTTCCGAGTACCGATACGAATTGGGAAACCAGTGACTGCTCCTTAGTAAAGAAGAAATTACCATTGCTCACTTCACCCCAAAATACGTCCGTTCACCACTCCTTTCGTCATTTTTTTGCAACCCAAACTCTGCTTTTTAAGTTTGTGGTGTATGGAGCAAACGCAAGCAATCAATTCATCTGAAACCTCTTCTTTGGGAGGTTCATTGGTACAGCGGCTTTCAGATTGGCTTAGCTCACCATTTCCCTTTTATTTGAATGACGATCGTAAAAATTTTTTACTCATTACTGTACTGAGTGCATTTGTTACAGCTTTCCTTTATCTATTTAAAACAGAATCTGAATTTGCTTTTGCCAATGACTTAGAGTGGCTTCATGGCCTGATTACTTTCGGGGCGTTGGTTTTTAATATCATACTCCTTCCTCGTATTTTCCCAGCTTGGATGGATGCCACGGTATGGTCAATAAAGAAATACATTGTATTAAATGTTTTACATCTCGCTCTCATTTGGGCAATCGCCACCATTTTAGAAAAAGTTTTTTTCTGTCCGTTTGATATGAGTTGGATGGTGGTAGCTAATCACACCATGGCACAGGTAGCTATTAAGGGGATCATTCCTATTGCGCTCACTACCTTATTTTTAAAAGCGCAAATGCTACAACAAAATTTGCGCGAAGCCATTAAAACCAACCAAGAGTTGCAGAAGATACAAACCCTGAAAAGAGAATCGAAGGAATCTATTAAGACTACCAACACGATTACACTTTATTCGGACACGAGCGAAAGCCTGACCTTCAGCTTGCCCGATTTGTTGTTTGTTGAAGCCGATGACAATTACTCTACTGTGATTTGGAAAGAGGGCGAAGTACTTCACAAGAAACTATTGCGCATGAATTTAAAAAATCTGGAATCGCAGTTGAACAATTCTTTCATGCTGCGCTGCCATCGTTCGTACATTGTCAATGTAAATGCCATCTCTGCGATCAGCGGTAATACAAACGGTTACAAATTGAAGATCTATGGATCCGATCTTTCAATACCTGTTTCGCGCCCAAAAGGAAAAGAGGTGATGGAGAAAATTAGTCAACTAAGAAACATGATGGAGTTGAGTTAAGGACTTTGGCAGTAGGGCTTGGTCGCCACTGCCAGCGTGTTTAAGTTTTCCGCTCGCCACAAGTTCTTTCAATTCACCCCACCCTCTCTTCTTTGCCATCAAAATCGGCTCGCTTCACCACATTGAGCACAAATCGGCAGCTAAGAGCTAAGAAAAATACGTTCTTCATAAAAAATTAAAACAAACCTTTTATGAAAACAATTATTACACTTTCGCTTTTATTTGTAGCATCGCTAGTAATAGCACAAACAAAAGAATTACCTCGCACAGAATTTACGATTGATCTTTCTGAAACTGCTTTGGTACTAAAGCCCGGAGAGAGTAAACAAGTAACGGTATCAATTGCCCGATCCAAGTACTACTCAAAAGAAAAAGCCATTCTAGGACTGCAAAGTACACTACCTCAAGGAGTGACGCTAGTGTACGAACCGAAAGAGGGAAATTTTGAAACGAGCGTAGCCACGCTATCCATCGCTCCAGATGCCGCAGTTGGCACTTATCAACTTATATTAAGTGCCATGCTTAGCGCCAAAAAGAAAGGAACTATTTTAAAATTGACCGTGGCGAATGATGCGATGGCTGTTAAGTGAAAGGGTTTTAGAAATAAACTGCTCCCTTTGATTAGCTGTAATCAGGCAATAATTTTTTTGCGTGGTTACAGCTAAATTTTTAAGTATAGATTATCAACTGCCAGCGAAAGGCCCATTTCCATTTTAGTTGGTAGTTATTAATCTCCGCTTTTGACAAAATACTCTTCAACTCTGAGTTAGTAAAAGCTCTTCGTACAGACAGCGGTGCATCAAATTTTACCATGGCCGAGTTTGAAAAAAGCTGCGTTAACCATTTAATGGAATAGTAAGCAAACGGGTGCCTATGAATATCGTTTACTACAATACCTATACTTGCTTGTTGTTTAAATGATCTAAAAAGAACTACTAATTCTTCATCGCTAAAGTGATGTAGGAAAAGTGTGCACACAAGGATGTCAAACTTTCTTACTTTAAATGAATCGGAGAAAATGTTAACCGATAGAAACTTAATAGAATCGTTAACTTGATTCTTCTTTGCATACTCAATTATATTCGTATTCGCATCTATCCCCGTAAGGGAAACGCTTCGCTTACTCTTACGAGCAAGTTGAGCAATCAATTTTACCATTTCACCGCTGCCACATCCTAAGTCGGCAATGGTAATCGTGCTTGACTTACTTCTTGACTTCCAAAGTAGCTGCAACCCATTTAAGGTAACGGCATTGCCTCCAAGCCACTGATTAATAAAATCCAATTCGCGCAAGGTTTGATCTACCACTTCCCCTTTGCAGTCGAGGTCGTCCATAATCTCGATGCCCGTAGAACGATTTCTGAAAGAGATCATTTATACTTTTTGGTTTTCAATTTCTAGCACCATGCTTTCCAACGTAAGGCCAGGGCCAAATGCAAAACTCAATATTTTTTTTCCTGTATCGGCATCGCTTAAATTTTTCATCACTTCGTTCAACACAAAAATGACGGTTGGTGATGACATATTGCCGTACTTCTTTAATACTTCGTACGCACTTTGATTTTGAATTTTTGTTAACGAAAGTTCTGACTCAATTGCCTCCAAAATTTTTTTTCCGCCTGGGTGGATAGCAAAATAAGATATATCTGATAAGTGGTTGGATATTTTTGCCAACAGCGAAGTGGTTAATTTTTTAATGCCACTTTTAATTACTTCGGGCACATACGATGACAGGCGCATTTCAAAACCCACATCTCCGATCGACCAAGCCATATCGTGCGCTCCTTCGGTGGCAATCTCACAATAAAAACTAACGGGTTTCAAATTTATTCCCTTTCGGGGGTGGGCTTCTATTAAAAGAGCAGCTGAGCCATCAGCAAAAAGAGAGTTGGCAAGTAAATTGTCTTCGGTTACTTCGCGTTGAAAATGAATACTGCAAAGTTCGGTGCATACTACCAGCACTTTTGCATCTGATTGAGCGCAAAAAGAATGAGCTAACTTAATCGCATTGAAGGCGGCATAGCATCCCATAAAGTTAATGCATGTTCTCTCTACTGTAGATTTTAGGCCGAGTGCTTTTACCAAATCAATGTCTAAACCCGGGGCGTACATTCCTGTGCAGCTCACAACAATTAAGTGCGAAATTTCTGAACGCTTTAGTTCTGAAAGTTTAGCAAGGCATTTTTCGGCCGCAGAAATACTGATGTGAATAGCGTGCTTTTGAAAAAGTGCCATTCGTTGTTTCGTAGCCGGAAACGAATCGACATAGTTAGAATAAAATTCAAAATCTGTTGTTCTTCCATAGTCGCTCAGCACCGAGTGGCGTGTTTCTATTCCGCTCATTCGATGCAAGGCTCTCAGTTTACGTTCGTCATCCGTGCCAAGGCTCATGGCCTTCACCATAAAGTTGGCGATGGCGTTTTGTGGGATTTTATTTTCGGGGTTGGCCGTGCCAATAGATGTGATGTAGCTCATTATTCAATTATAACAAAATCTATTGCATAATGATAGAGCTACTTGGTAAATAGTTATCTTCAAGCAATCATTGTATTAGTATGAAGCAAGTCATTTCTGTTTTATTACACCTGCGCATTCCGTTTTCATTCTTTTTACTGCCCGTGTATTTATTTGCCTTAGCCATTTCTCCAAATTTTGGTGAGAGCCGGTTACTGTGGTCTTTTCTAATTATACACCTACTATTGTATCCTGCCAGCAATGCATACAATAGTTATTTTGATAAGGATGAAAAAAGTATTGGAGGGTTAAAGAACCCACCACCCGTAAACAAAGGGTTGTACTATACATCGCTGTTGTTTGATTTGTTGGCGGTTGTAGTTGGCTTTATTAAAATCAACTTGCTTTTTGCTGTTATGCTTTTTATTTATGGTATAGTATCGAAAGCATATAGCCATCCAGTCGTTCGGCTAAAAAAATATCCGATACTAGGCTGGACGGTGATCGGCCTATTCCAAGGATGTTTTACTTTTTTGATGTGCTATGCAGGTATCAATGGATTTGCGCTGGGAGATATGCTTCAAGCCAAAGTGCTAGTTCCGGCTTTTTTAACGAGCGTAATGTTATGGGGCAACTACCCGATGACGCAAGTATACCAACATGAAGAAGACGCAAAACACAGAGACAAAACCATAAGCATGATGCTAGGCATTCGGGGCACTTTTATTTTTGTACAGATTTTATTTGCAATGGCAACGGGCTGTTTTCTATTGTATTTCTGGCGCTACCACACCATTGCCATGGGATATGCTTTTTTGGTGGCGATGACTCCTGTGGTTTTTTATTTTATGGGTTGGTTTTATCGGGTATGGAACGATGCAGCGAAGGCTGATTTTTCTTCTACCATGCGATTGAATTTTATTTCATCGCTGTGCCTAAATGCTTTTTTCATTTACATGTGGCTTGCTACTTCACACATCGGACAGTATTTTTAAAATTAGGGTTTGTCTTTATGGTGTGTGGAAAATCGTTGTTTTTCTAGATTAAATTTGTAGTCTGTAAAACCAGACTTGTGCGAAGAGGTAATCATCGGTGCAGCCACCATTCAGAATTGGAGGATCAAACTAGATTTTGAGCACGACAAAGTAATTGTAGACCACAAGGTGGCAAAGATGCGATTGAAATAGCTATCTGTTTTTAATTCGCCACCTCAATCTTCACTTTTACTTTTTTTAGTTTCTCGTTTTTTATTGCTGCCAGTAGGTTATCTACCAACGTACGCTTCACAGAAACATAAGATGAAAAATCAAGCGATGTGATCAAGCCAATGTCATCACTTTTCAGGCCCCCCTTCTTGGTCAATAATCCAACAATATCGCCCTTGCTGATTTTATCTTTTTTGCCTGCGCTGATGTAGAGGCAAGCGAAAAGTGGAGGGGTGGGTAACTTTAATTTAGCACTCACTTTAATTTCTTCTATAGACTTATCAATGTAGTCGGGCAAGGCTTCATCAAGAGCGGAGACCAAATAAGCTTGACCCTCGGCATGCATACGCGCTGTGCGGCCATTTCGATGCGTAAATGCTTCTTGCTGAGGCGGTAGTTGATAATGCACTACGTGCCTGATTTCAGGAATGTCCAACCCTCGCGAAGCAAGATCAGTAGCGATTAATGTGTTATGTGCGCCTCCACGAAACTTGATCAAATTTTTTTCTCTATCAATTTGCTCCATGGCACCGTGCAAAATGCCGTGTTCAAATTTACTTTGCGTGAGTAACGAACTGATTCGTTCAACTGCGTCACGGTGATTACAAAACACCAAACACACTTCTTGATTGAACCCTGCTACTAGTCGCATGAGTGTTTCTACTTTATCTGTTGAATTGGTACGAACTAGTTTCAATTTCAATTTTGATTCTACTCCGTCTTTTAAATAGTTGAGTGTATCTGGTTTTGTAAATGGTAAAAATTCTGGCCACACATCTAATTGAGTAGCCGAAGTGAGCAAGTGTTGTTGCTTTCCACTTAGCGTATTGAAAATGGCGATCAACTCCTTATGAAAACCCATTTGGAGCGATTTATCGAACTCATCCAACACAACAAATTGAATGGTACGCGGATCAAATGACTTACGCATGAAATGATCCGCTAACCTACCCGGTGTGCCAATCACCACCGCGGGCGCTTCGCTCAAACTATTTTGCTCGATCTTTACAGAGTGTCCACCGTAGCAGCAGCTCACCTTGTAGAAAGTCTTCATTGCACGAAACACATCTTCAATTTGAAGTGACAACTCGCGCGATGGCGCAATAATCAGTGCCTGTACACCCCCCCCGTTTGGTTTTAACTTTGCAATCAATGGCAGCAAAAAAGCAAGGGTTTTGCCTGACCCCGTTGGGGCGAGCAACATAAGATTATTTGCTGAGGTTGCCTTTTCGATAACCGCTGCCTGCATCTCGTTAAGTTCTGAGATGCTCAGATTCTTTAAAAATGCAGCGATGTTTACTTTTTGATTGTTTTGCATCAGGCAAAGGTAGTGTTAAGTCACATTACGGCTATTTTTATTTCATTCAGATAAGTTGTCGATTAAAGAATGCACCGGTTAGATAGTACCAAGGTTGCTATTTTAAAGAAGCGCATCCCAAAGCTTACATTTTGTTCTGTGGTTGGTGTTGAAAAAATCGGCTTGGGAAGTTTTAAAAAAAATCCACTTTTTAATTTTCAGATTAGAGTTTGCTCAAACTCTGATCAAATTAGATCTTACAATAGCATTTACTCTTCACCCTACTCCACAAACAAAACCAGTCCCTTCAAATATTCTCCTTCTGGATGAAAAATAGAAACCGGATGGTCGGCTGGTTGAGAAAGATGGTGTAACACTTTAATCGTTCTTCCGGCTTGTATGGCAGCAGAAACTACCGTATCATAAAAAAGCTGACGATCGACTACCTGCGAACACGAGAAAGTAAAAATCACTCCGCCAGGTTTTACTATTTTCATGGCTTCGGCATTCAACCGTTGGTAACCCTTCATAGCTTGGTGCTTGGCTTCTTTGTGCTTAGCAAATGCCGGTGGGTCTAAAATGATCAAATCGTAAACGTCTTTTTTATCTTTAATAAAAGTAAACGTGTCGCTATCAAAGCTTTCGTGTTGAAGTGGGTCGAATCCATTGAGTTCAATATTCTTTCTCGTCATGGTAATTGCCCGCTCTGAAGAATCAACCGAGTGAACTAACTCGGCACCGCCCGCAAGCGCATAAACAGAAAAACCGCCTGTATAACAAAATGTATTCAATACTTTTTTTCCTTTCGCAAAATCGCCTAATAGTTTTCTGTTATCGCGCTGATCCAAAAAGAAGCCTGTCTTTTGTCCTTCTTCCCAATCTACCAAAAACTTATTTTCATGCTCAAGCACCACATGCGGTGTTGCGGCCATGCCATGTAAATATTCATTTTCGGTACTGGTCAATGTCGCTTGACTCTTGTAGTATACCGCGTGTAGTTTACTCTCATATGCTTTTACCAACGCTCGGGTTATAGCAACTCTGTCTTTGTGCATACCCATCGAGTGCGCTTGCATAACAGCCACCGATTGGTAGATGTCTACTATCAGTCCGGGCAAGCCATCTCCTTCGCCATGTATTAACCGATACGAATTAGTGTGTTCAGATATTACTTGTGTACTGCTGCGCTGAGCGAGTGCCTTCTCTATTTTTTGTTCATAGATATTTTCGGGTGGCAACGTGGCAGAAAATGTAAGCGCTCGAACGGTAATCGTTCCTTTTTGATAGTGGCCAAAGGCAAGTGTGTGTTTCGATATATCCCTAACCTCCACCCAATCGCCCTCTTCGGGGTTTCCTTCAATTGATAAAATCGCCCCCGAAAAAATCCAAGGGTGATAGCGCCTGATTGAGTGGTCTCTTCCTTGCTTTAATGTTATAACTCCTTTTATTTCCATTTTAGGTTTACTGTTAGAGAGACTTTTTGATAGCACACTCTTGACGAAAGGTAAAGTTAGTTAATATATTTGGCCGTTAAATTCTACTATTATGATTAGAGCTTTTTTATTGTTGATTGTGGTGATGGCTTGCTCAACCCCTGCCTCTAAACCCACCGAAGTATTGGTGCAAGACACCCTCAAAATCGATGGCATTCCTTCAGCCGCTATTCGTGAAGAGTTTACCGATGCTCGTGGAATGGTTCGCGCAACGCTTTCAGAAAATGGTGGTTCAAAATCTGCCGATGGCACTTTTGTAAACGAACGGAAAGAGGGTGCTTGGACAGAATACTATTCTAATGGGTTGGTAAAAAGTATTACGAGTTATGTCAATGGCGAAAAAGAAGGCATTTACATGGAGCTCGGTACCACAGGGCAGATGACCAAGCGCTACTATCATCATAAAGGATTGCGCCACGGTGATTACAAAGAATTTTATTATTCACAATTAAAAGAAGAGCGCATTTATCAGTTTGGCAAAATTGAGGGTGTTGTAAAAATCTATTACGACAATGCCAAGCTGATGGAAGAGAGTAATTACAAAAATGGCGTTCGAGAGGGTGTTTCAAAATGGTACGATGAGGATGGCAAGCTGTCCATTGAATATGAATATCGCAGTGGCGAACTTGTTAAAAAGTAAAAAACTTTTTTAATCGCACTAACGTTGATAGCCTAGCGTAAGTTAATGGGTGAGAAGTCGCGCTGAAAAAATCTATCTACACGTACAACTTTTTTTCAGTGGGCATCATCTCACGCACGCAAAACTTTAAAATTTAATATACTTATGAAAAAATTTGGTTCCCTGTTGGTGGCTGCTGTTTTGGGCAGCATCATAACATTGGTTGCCAATCGTTACTTCGGCAACGATGCCAATCAACAAGTAAAAATTGAACATATCAATGGGCTTCCGCTGGCTCAGGTAGCTTATCGTGTTAATGAAAAAGGCGAGGCCGTGGCGCTTGATTTTACCGGAACTGCCGAAAAAGTTACCCAAGCGGTTGTTCATATAAAAAGCTCGCAAAGTGGTCAGAAGATAAACAGAGAGCGAAATCCGGACGACCCGTTTCAGTTTTTCTTTGGGCCCAATGGCCCCATAGAGCGAGGCCCTTCGCAAAGCACCGGATCGGGTGTAATTATAAATGGCGATGGTTACATTGTTACCAACAACCACGTGGTAAAAGATGCCGATGTGGTAGAAGTTACTCTAAGCGACAATCGTTCTTTCAAAGCTGAGGTAATTGGCACCGATCCGGATACTGATTTGGCCGTCATAAAAGTAAATGAAAAAAACCTACCGCATCTTTCGTTTGTCGATTCGGATAATTCAAGAGTAGGTGAGTGGGTGTTGGCCGTTGGAAATCCCTTCAATTTAAACTCGACCGTTACGGCTGGAATCATTAGTGCGAAAGGAAGAAACATCAACATTATCAACTCTAACAATCCTTCACAAAACGGACAGCAGGCAAGCAGCGCCATCGAATCTTTTATTCAGACCGATGCCGCAATTAACCCTGGCAATAGCGGTGGTGCATTGGTTAATTTAGATGGCGGACTTTTAGGAATCAATACGGCCATTGCAAGCCCCACTGGTTCGTACTCTGGCTATGGCTTTGCGGTGCCATCAAACATTGTTAGCAAGATTGTAGAAGACCTTCTTGCCTTTGGTACAGTGCAACGCGGGTGGCTTGGTGTGCAGGTAGGAAGTGTTAACAGCGATTTGAAAAAAGAATTTGATCTTTCGGTTAATGAAGGTGCTTATGTTTCGGGGTTTGCCGAAGGTGTAAAAAGTGCTGCCAAAGATGCGGGTTTAAAAGAAGGTGATGTGGTAATAAAAATAGATGCTGCTCCCATCAAATCAAGTGCTGCCTTGATCGAATACATTGGCCGCAAACGCCCTGGAGATAAGGTATCGTTGACTGTTGATAGAAAAGGGCAAAGCATTATTATACCTGTTACCTTAAAAAACAAAGAAGGAAACATTGGTACTGTAAAGCGCGAAGAAAAAGATGCCGTTGCCTCGCTCGGTTTAGAGCTAGAAGATATGGACAATAAAGTATTGAGTCGCCTCGATTTAAAAAATGGCGTGAGGGTAAAGTCCCTAGAAACCGGAAAAGTAGAGAAGTACACAGATATGCGCGCTGGGTTTATTATCACTTTTATTGATAACAATCCAGTATCCTCTGCTAAACAAATTACCGATATATTGACCTCCAAAAAAGGGGGTGAGTTAATCACCTTTGAAGGTGTTTACCCCGACTACCCGCGAGAGTATATATACGCATTAAGAAAGTAAACTAAACCCGTTTAAGTATGAGGAAGCTATTTAAGAAAGGAGAGCGCGTTCGTAACAAGCTAGATGGAAAAGTAATGGAGGTACTGAAGTACATCAAGAACAACTGGATTCAGGTAAAATCGTTCGACATCGAATCGAAGGAGGTGCGAACGGCAACAGTCAAAGAAGATAAGCTTAGCAAAGCAGCATAAAGAAAGAGCCCCGCAGAAATGCGGGGCTTTTTTATGAGCATCGTCTCAAACACACTACTTTTACATTCCTTAAAATAGATAAGTCATTAAAAAGTTCGACATCCCCGCCTACTACCGATCTTCCATCACCGGAAGGGTAAAAGAAGCGCGTAGAAAAAGCGATCTGCGTAAGCAAGATTTTTCGCCCACGATTTTAGATTTTGGCCCCATTCAATTTTTTATTGCCCGACATTTTGGGTTTTGTTATGGCGTAGAAAATGCCATTGAAATCAGCTACCGCGCACTCGAAGAAAATCCTGACAAGAATGTTTATTTGCTCAGTCAGATGATCCACAACCAAGAAGTGAACAAAGACTTGCAAAGCAGGGGGATCCGATTTATTATGGATACTGATGGTTCGCATTTCATTCCGTGGGAGGATGTGCATGCCAGAGACATCGTAATTATACCTGCGTTTGGCACAACACTGGAGGTTGAAAAACTGTTGATCGATAAGGGAGTAGATGTACAGAAATACAACACCACTTGCCCTTTTGTAGAGAAGGTGTGGAATCGGGCAGAAAAACTAGGTCAGGAAAATTATACCGTTATTATTCACGGCAAGCCCAAGCACGAAGAAACACGCGCAACTTTTTCGCACAGCTCGGGTCAAGGCCACTCAATTATTGTGCGCGACATGGAAGATGCCATTCGCTTAAGCAACTACATAGTGGGCAGTAAAACACATGACGAATTTTTTGATGAGTTCAACGGAAAATTTTCTGCTGGCTTCGATCCTTCTATTCACCTGCAACGAATTGGTGTGGTCAATCAAACTACAATGCTTGCCACCGAAACCCAAGCGATTGCCGACTTCTTCAAACAGATAATGGTTACCCATTTTGGCGAAAGTAATATCAAAAATCATTTTGCCGAAACGCGAGACACGCTATGCTATGCTACGAATGATAACCAAGACGCTACGTACGAGTTATTGAAAACTGATGCCGACTTGGCCATTGTAGTCGGTGGCTATAACAGCTCGAATACTTCACATATTGTAGAATTGTGCGAGCGTCATTTTAACACCTTCTTCATTCACTCCGATAGCGAAATAAAATCAAAAGAAGAGATTCAGCACTTCAACTATCATAAAAAAGAACTCATCACCACGCATCAATTTTTGCCAACTAAAAAACCATTAAAAATTATATTGACGAGTGGTGCTTCTTGCCCCGATACATTAGTGGACAAAGTGATGATGAAACTCGTTGGTTATTTTGAGCAGGCAAAAAGTGTAGACGAAGTGTTGGCCAATTATTGATGCGGTGGCTTTGGTTCAGTTGGCTTTCCGTTTGTAACTGTGCCTCGTTTGCACAAGCAGTAGATTCAACGCGTTTACTTTCAGAAGTGATTGTAAAAAGTTATGCCGCTAATAAATCAATCACATTAGTTCCGGCATCCATTGCCGTGTTAGATTCTCTACAACTGAAACGTTTCAATAATCAATCATTAGTTAGTGCTTTCAATACCGTTGCTGGCGTTCGTATGGAAGAACGATCGCCCGGAAGTTATCGCATTGCTATTCGGGGAAGTTCGCTGCGCGCACCCTTTGGAATTAGAAATGTAAAAGTATATTGGAATAGATTGCCCCTAACCGATGGTGGTGGCAACACCTACCTCAACTTGCTCGACAATGCATCGTTAGATAAAATAGAAATTTTGAAGGGGCCATCTGGTAGCTTATATGGGGCAGGCACGGGTGGTGTGATTTTATTGAACGCCTGGTCGGGAAAAGGAAATCAAATTTCTGTTCGATCAACCACCGGAAGTTTTGGTTTATTCAATGTACAGGCAATGGTAAACGGATCGATCGACAAAGCTAAAGTAGCCTTCACCTATGCGCATCAGCAAAGTGAAGGTTATCGGCAAAACAGCAGCACCAACCGCGATGCTTTTTCATTGCAATTACAACATGCCATCGGAGATCGCGGAGTATTGTCGTCTAGTTTGTTTTACACCGATTTATTTTATCAAACTCCGGGTGGCCTCACGCAAGCGCAATACGATGCCAACCCTGCACAAGCCCGAGGTGAGGCTGCCAGCAAAAAGGCTTCTGTCAACAACAAAACTTTCTTTGGCGGCCTCTCTTACGATCATCAATGGAATGAAAAGTGGTCGGTTCAATTAGGGGCTTATGCTTCTACTACTGATTTTGTAAATCCTACTTTTCTTAACTACGAAAAACGGAAAGAAGAAAATGCCGGAGGCCGCATAGAAACTCAATATGGCTTTACTGAAGGCTTACTCAAAGGCAAGGTTACTTTTGGTGCTGAACTTCAGTTTTTTCATTCCCCCATTCGCACCTTCGATAATGTATTTGGCAATGCAGGCAACCTACAAGTAGAAGATGAAATTGATTCGCGATTATTGATTGGCTTTGGTCAATTAGAGTTGGATCTGCCCAAAAATTACTCACTAACTATTGGATCGAGTTATAGTTTCATTGGTTACAAATTCAATCGCCTATCTACGATACCAGCCATTCGGCAACAGCGCGAATTCGATCCTTCCTTTTCTCCTCGCTTAGCAATCTTAAAAAAGGTGAGTAAGAATCTCTCGGTGTATGGTTCTGTAAGCAAAGGTTTTTCTCCGCCTACGGTAGCAGAAGTCCGCCCTTCTACCATCAATTTTAACGATTCGTTGCAAGCAGAAACAGGCGTGAATTACGAAGTGGGTGCAAAAGGAAACGTAGGTCGTTTTTCGTACGAAGTAGCGCTCTACTATTTTGCATTAGATCAAACGATTGTGGTGCAGCGCTTAAACAATGCTGATTATTTTATCAACGCTGGCAACACCGATCAAAAGGGAGCCGAGCTTACGCTGAATTGGAATGTATTTGATAATCGAAAAGAATTTATTCGCTCTCTGCAATGGTGGAGCAGCTGTACGCTGAATCGGTATCGGTTTGGCGCGTACAATAAAAGAGATACTGATTACTCGGGCAAGCAATTAACCGGTGTAGCACCAATCATTATTGCTGGCGGTGTTGATATTGGGATGACTCCATCGCTTTCGCTCCATACCACTATAAACTACACCGATCGAATTCCATTGAATGATGCAAATGCGGATTATGCTGCTGATTATTTTTTGGTAGGCTCTAAAATAAGCTATTCGCGCAAAATAAATTCTGGCCAACAGCTTGACTTCTGGTTTGGTGTAGATAACCTTCTCGATCAAAAATACAGTTTAGGAAATGATTTGAATGCAGCAGCCAATCGATTTTATAATGCTACCGCTACCCGAAATTATTTTATAGGCATGTCGCTTTCTATCTCAAAAAATTAGAGGGTTCTACGAACATGATTGATAATAATCTCAGCATGAATGCGCGAGTTTTCTATAAACCATTTGTTTGTTTTTAGTCCGCCACAAACCACGCCTGCTAAATATATTCCACTTACATTGCTCTCCATGGTTTGCTCATTGTAAACGGGTGTGTGAAATTCGTCATCCAGAAACTGCACACCAGCCAATTTCATAAAATCAAAAGGCGGTTGGTAGCCTGTCATCGCTAACACAAAATCATTTTCAATAGCAACATTTCCGGTAGGTGTTTTTATTTCCACTTGCGTGGGATGGATACACACTACTTCAGAAAGGAAGTGTGCTTTAATTGAACCCTCTTTGATTCGGTTTTCTATATCGGGACGCGCCCAATACTTTACATTTTCTCCTATGGCCGGTTCGCGCACCACCATGGTTACGTCCGCGCCTTTGCGCCACGTTTCAAGGGCTACATCTACCGCAGAATTAGCTGCACCAATCACTATGATCTTCTGACCAAAGTACGGATGTGGCTCATCGTAATAGTGCTTCACTTTTGGAAGATCTTCGCCCGGCACATTCAGCAGAAAAGGCAAGTCATAAAATCCCAAAGCAAGGATTACTTTGCGTGCTCGATATTGATTTTTAGTTGTAACTACTTTGAATGTCGTGTCTTCTTGGTTGATGCTTTCTACTTTTTCGTAGAGTTGCACTTGCAGCTTCCAGCTCGTGCAAACGCGCCTGTAATACTCAAGTGCTTCAGATCGTGTAGGCTTTGGGTTATTAGAAATGAAAGGAACTTCGCCTATCTCCAACTTTTCGGAAGTAGAAAAAAAAGTCATGTTGTTGGGGTAGTGATACAGCGAGTTCACCAGCACGCCTTTGTCAATAATGCTGTAGCGGAGACCCGCTTTCTTAGCTTCTATGCCACACGCCAAACCAATGGGTCCGGCTCCCACAATTACCACATCCAGTTCTGTCATTTTTTTTAATTGAATTCTCAAGATAAGGAGATTTCCATGATAGGTTTACATTTGTATTTCATACTCTAGCTTTGTCAACTCCCTTTTCCTACTTCACCATTCAAGCATCAGCCAAAGGCGTGTTCAAAGATAGTGGCAGTAAATTTTTCTCCTTTGCATTTCCAGTGAGCAATGATGATGAAGTGAAAGAGCATCTGGTAACTCTTCGGAAAAAATTCTTTGATGCCACACATCACTGTTACGCCTATGTGCTTGGCGCAGATGGTTCTAAATTTCGGGCGAACGATGATGGCGAGCCGAATCATTCTGCGGGCGACCCTGTCTTAGGTCAACTTCGCAGTCGAAATTTAACCAATTCGCTTGTGGTAGTTGTGCGCTACTTTGGCGGCACCAAATTGGGTGTGAGCGGACTGATTCATGCGTATCGCGAAAGCGCTGCACTAGCGTTGAATCAATGCACAATTGTAGAAAAAGATGTAACAGAAAAAATTCAGTTGTTGTATGATTATACGGCCACTCCAGAAGTAATGCGACTGTTGAAGGATTTTGGGATGACTATAGAAAAACAACATTTTGAAGATCGCTGTTCGTTACTTGCCTCTATACGTAAAAAAGTTTTTCCCGAGCTTATTGAAAAAATTCAGTTGCTGATTGTGTTGGGTCATCCTATGGAAATCGTAACGCCTCCACTTTCACAATCGCCTCGCGATTGATAACTCCATAAACGTGCGGGAACATTTTTCCATCTGCCTCCTCATACTTTAATGGATGTTGCAAGAGGGATGGCTCAATGTGCAGCAACACCAAATTTTCCTGACCAACAAAAAAACATTGTAGCGTTCCTACTATCTGATCGTGCGTAGAGCAATGAATAAATCCTTCGGTAGCCAATGAAGGTGCTTTGTAGGCGGACTGCTCGGGAAATGTTTTCCAATACGCACTTGAGGTAATATGGAAAATCCGGTATAAAGGCCGAAGCATACGCTGATAAAACCGGTTGTCTACTTTCATGATGGGAAAAGTAGTCGGAAGCATTGCTTTCTCAACCGAATAAAATCCGTTCTTCTCATAAAAACGATGCGCGGCTTTCATCGTGTCAATAGTCCCCAGAAAAATTTCATCGATTTGCTTTTTCTCGCACCACGCAACCATTGTATTGAGCAACTGCTGCGCCACGCCCCCTGTTGCACCGCGATGATTTGAATGAACAAACATTTTTCGGATGACGCCTTGTCCATCACCAATAGATAGCAAAGCGATTGTTCCAACTATTTCATGCCCTTGGGTAGCCACCCAAAAGTTTCCACTGGCTTGTTGATAAAAACTAGAAATATTTTGAAGGTCGGGTTGATCAGCAATGGTAATCGGCACGCCAAATTCTTCGCGTTGAATGGGAAGGATTAAGTTGATAACGCCTTGTTTGTCTTTTGCTTCGTATGGTCGTAGTTGGTAGTTCATTTTTTACGAACGTATTGTCTGTGTTCATCTCTTTCGCAACCATACGCATAATTGCATACCTGTATTTGTCCAACTCATATATGGTTTCAAAATGTAGTCAGCTATTTTTGGCATAAACGTTTGGCAAACGTAATACTCGTGAAAAGCCAATTCATAATTGTGCCGTTTGGCGTGTTCTTCAAATGATTTAAGCTCAAACTCGTACAAATGAAAAGGTTCATGCATAGGGCTTAAATTACCAACATAGCCTATTCCTTTTAGCTTGTAAAACAAATTGATTATTTTTCCTATAAGCCAATTCGATGACGGAACTTCAATGTGAATTATTCCATTTGGTTTTAGCCATTTCATTGCTTTCAGTATTGAGTCAGAGGGGTTGTATAGATGCTCTAAGACCGCCCCAAACGATATAAAATCAAAATAATTTTCGGCATACTCAACTTCTTCAATCATGCCTAATTTCAATTTGTCAGGATCAATCGCCATTTTCGAAATCGCTCTTTCGTGAAATTGTTTTGAAGGTTCAAAGCCATAAGCGTTAAACCCTGCTTTGGTCAATGCATTCATTTGCTTTCCTAAACCTGCACCAATGTCTAATGATTTCATCCCATCTTTAAAGTCAATTAGTTTTTTTAATCTTTCTATTTCACCTTGAAAATAGCTGTTTGAAATAGTAAAGTAATTTTCTTTCCAATAGCTTTCAGGCGGTACTCCGTAGTGGTCTTGTATGTCGAACGGTACTGGTTGTGGATTTGAGTATATAAGCCCACAGTTTGTACATTTAACAATAGTTGTGGTGATACCGATTTTATTATTCGGACTTTTCCCTTGCGAAGCATTTAATCGTTTGCCAAGAATTTTATGTGTGTCTGTCTTTGAGCCACACATATTACAACTGTCAATGTAGTTGAAGTAATACCGCTTTTGCTTGTTCATTATTTCTTTCCATCTGTTAAGTATTAGTTGCAATATTGCGCACAACTTATCCCTAACCCTCTCCCAAACCCAAAATAGAAGACGTCCGCTTACGAGTGGCTTCTAGCGAGGCTTCATCTTTTGAGAGGGCAATGTTTAAAGAGGGCGCCATTTCTTTCAACTTGCTTTGCCATGCTTCGGTATGAAATTGTTTCTTGAAACACTTTGAAAGTAAGCCCATCATTACCGCAGCAGCGGTAGATGCGCCTGGCGAAGCACCGAGCAAGGCGGCCACCGTTCCATCTTCAGCCACAACAACCTCCGTTCCAAATTCTAGTACGCCACCTTCTTTTTTATCTTTCTTAATCACTTGCACGCGTTGACCTGCTTCTTTCAGTTCCCAATCTTTCAACTCGGCCATCGGCACATATTCTTTCAGGGCTTCTAATCGCTGCTCGGGAGTTTGCCTTACTTGGTCAATTAAATATTTTGTCAATGGCATGTTTTTCATCCCAGCAAAAATCATGGGAATAGCGTTATCAAACCGGATGGACTTTGGCAGGTCCATCATGGAACCATTCTTTAAAAACTTGGTTGTAAATCCGGCAAACGGACCAAACAACAATTCCTTTCTTCCGTCAATAATGCGCGTGTCTACATGCGGTACCGACATGGGCGGAGAACCAACAGACGCTTTGCCATATACTTTAGCCTGATGCTGTTTAATGATGTCATCATTCAAACATTTTAACCATAGACCACTTACCGGAAAGCCACCATACCCTTTTCGTTCATTTATTTCGGCTCGCTTTAGTAAGTGAAGGGTTGCGCCACCGGCACCGATGAAAACAAATTTTGTGTTTACCTGATCTTTCTCTTCGCTCAATAAGTTGCGGATGAAAACATCCCAGCCACCGTTCCCATCTGGGTCGAGGTCTAACGCCTCGATATTATAATGCACTGTAACGCCTGGCATCTTTGCCAACTGGCTCATCAGCGATCGGGTAAGCGTTCCAAAATTTACATCTGTACCCAACGCCATTCGGGTGGCAGCAAGTGGTTGCTTGGTGTCGCGCCCTTTCATTACGATGGGTGCCCACTGATCAATTTGATCTCGGTCTTCGGTAAAAAGCATTCCATCGAACATGGGGTTGCCTTTGAGAGCCGCAAATCTCTTTCTGAGATAATCAACATTGGTATCGCCCCAAACAAAGCTAACGTGAGGAATGGCCGTAATAAATTCTGCTGGCTTAGGTACGTACTTCTTCTCTACCAAGTAAGACCAAAATTCTTTTGATACCTCAAACGACTCGGCAATTTTAGTAGCCTTAGATGTATCTATCGATCCGTCAGGTTTTTGTGGAGTATAATTCAATTCGCAGTAAGCGGCATGACCCGTGCCCGCGTTGTTCCAAGCATCAGAGCTTTCGGTTCCAGCCTCATCGGCTCGTTCAAATATCTGAATGGTAATGGTAGGGTCTAGTTCTTTTAAAATGATTCCTAAGGTGGCACTCATTATGCCAGCGCCCATCAATACTACATCGGTGTGCTGAATCAGTGGCTTTATCGACTTTGTCATTTCCTGTGGTTACGAATAACCGCACAAGTTATAACGGTATTTGTAATTAGAAAAGAAAAAGTAATGAACGAACCTATCGTTGGGAATATACTTGTTGTCTAAGTTCCAACAATTCTGCCTCGAGTTCCTGACGTTGTCTGCTCATTTCCTCCTGTGTGGCTAATAATTCTTCTGAGTTTTGTCTCATCTCCTCTTCTTGCTGTGTTAACATTTCTGTTTTCTCTCTTGCCTCAGCAAGCAATTTATTAGTAATTTCTACATTCTTACGGTTCGATAGAAGTGAGGCAATATTCTCTGAAATTTTCTCAACAAAATCTATTTTATGTTTTTCAAAGGTTGAGAAAGACGCCAACTCAAGTATACCCGTAATCTGATCTCTTGTTTTCAACGGCACGATTAGAATGGTTTGTGGCGTGCTTTCACCTAAACCAGAAGTTATCGAGACGTAGGTTTTGGGTACTTCTGTTAAATAGATTGTTTGTCCTTCTAATACAGCTTGCCCGATCATACCATTGCCAACATCTATTTGCTGATCTACAAATTTCTTTTTCCCGTATGCATAAGACGCTATTCTAACAAGCGTGTCTCTATCTTTATTTTCTCGGATAAACAATGCTGCTTGATTTGCTTGAACATAATTGACTAAGAATTTTAAAATGTCATCTCCTAATTTTTCCAAACTTGCGCTCTCTTCTTTTAAGATGTTATTAAACTTAGCCCCTCCTTCATTTACCCAATTGATTTTTGCCTTTTGTTCATCCGCTTCTTTCAATTTGGCTTGCATATTTATCAATGCTTTTGCCAGTACATCATCGCTGAATTGATCGTCATAGTTTAGGTTTAAATTTCCTTCACCCATCGTTTGTGCAAAATTGGTTGCAATTTTTAATCTTTTAACGAACTGATTGAACCCCGCTTTAGTTTGCCCCATTTCTTCGGTTGAATCAACTACTAATTGCTCAGGGTAATTTCCAGAAGCAAGTGATTTAACCGCGGACTTAATCTGCTTAACAGGTTTGGAAAGTTGGTTTGAATAGTAAATGGCCAATGCTATTCCTGAAATCAGTTGTATCGCAACTATTGTAATTAAAAAAATGATGGATTGCTGGATAGCCCTTTTGCTTTCTATATCAACTTGCCTATTCAATTTATTGATCATCGGCTTTACCTGATTGATGCTCGAACGTAATTCTCCTCGCATTCCAGTATGAACCGTTAATCCTATTTGTGTTTCAATGTCTACTATCTCATTAAATTGATCTTGATAGCTGGTAATCAAATCTAAAACAGCTGGCTGAGCTGTGGCCGCAACCTTTTCCCGAAATCCAATTAAGGCTTTATTAAATTCTGTTTGATATTTCGTATCCTTCCTAAGGAAAAAATCCTTCTCATGCCTCCGTAGCGTCAACAAGTCTACTTTGTCGTACTTAAAACTTGCCAATTCTACCTCATGAATTGATTTTCGCAAAGCTCCCTCTAAGCCGTAGTCTTTAAATCCTCTTTGCATTAGTTTTTCTGTGAGGCGTGCAAACAATGTTGACACTTTTACTAATCCAGATTGTATTGCCGTTGCTTTAGGCATCTCCTGGCTCCATTGTAATGAATTCTCAATCTCCTTAATCAAACTGTTTGCTAGCTGAGCATTTAACTTAAATGTTTCTTGTGATTGGCTTTTTCCTTCCTTTAAAAATTCAATGCTTTTGTATTCCTCGTTTACGAACTCTGCCATTGATATTTCCATTCCTTGCATCGCTATAAACAAAGAGTCTGCTTTTTCGGTCAGTCTTTTAAACGATTGAATTTTATGCAACGTTTGAAAAGTCGCGAAGACTAACATGACAGAGATTGCCAACAACGAACCAAATGCAAGCAATAGTTTTGCGCGAATGCGCAAGTTTTTAAAGAATTGAAAAATCATGCCTATATAACCATGGCTGCCTGCCAAAGTTAGGATAGGTAGATTATCAATATATTATTTTAATATTACTGGTCCTTCAACGAATCTACTGGATTAGAGGTGGCGGCCTTCAACGAATGATAACTAACCGTGCCAAATGCAACGACTAATCCGGCTAAGGCCGCATACAAATACACGATCCAAGCAAAGCCCACATGATAGGCAAAGCCATCAAGCCAGCGCGTCATAAAATAATAGGCAAGCGGTGCCGCTATCAACAAGCCAACAATCACCAGTCCTAAAAAATCTTTCGACATCATTATTACAATGTTGCTTACCGATGCGCCCATCACTTTTCGCACTGCCACCGATTTTTTATTTTGCTCCATTGTAAACGAAGCTAGCCCAAACAATCCCAAGCAAGAAACAAAAATGGCTAGCCCCGAAAATATTCCAAATAACTGACCGAGCTTTTTTTCTTGATCAAAAAGCTTGTCGAACGTTTCATCCAGAAATTGATATTCAAATTCGTACTGTGGCAAAACGCGTTTCCATGTTTGCTCAATCTGCGCCATCATTTCTTTGATGTTGCTCGACTTTACTTTGATTGCCATAAACTGGCCTTCGTACTGTGGTTCTAAAAACATCACGAGTGGGTCGATCTTATCGTGGAGATGTTTGAAGTGAAAGTCTTCTATTACGCCAATCACCTTGCCAGGATCGGTGCCACGCTCGCCAAAGTCGATCAGTTTGCCAATGGCGTTTTCGTTAGTCCAGCCTAAATGTTTTACGGCCGTTTCGTTTAGCACAAACTCTTTATAAAATCGCTTGGTATCGGGCGTAAAGTAACTGCCCGTTTTCATTTTCATGTTTAGCGCTTGCAGCAAATCCACATCTCCACTAAAATGGTACATATTTTCTGCTTTGTTATCGTTAGCGCCTTCAAACCAAAAGCCGCTGGTACGCACCATCTTTCCAGGTATTTCGCCAAAGCGGGTTACGGCCTCTACGCCTGCCAATCGTTTCATTTCATTTTTTACCGACTCATCGCCCACGCTATCGCGAGGCATAGTAAGCACCACGGTTTGCTCGCGGTCAAAGCCCATGTTTTTGTTGAGCATAAAATCAAGTTGGGCATAAATGATATACGTGCCTACCATAATTACAAACGCAATGGCAAATTGAAACACCACCAAGCCTTTGCGCAGCAATTGCCCTTTTGCATTGCTTACAAAATTTCCTTTTAACACGGCCGTTGGTTTAAAACCCGAAAGAAAAAAGGCCGGGTAAGTGCCCGCCACCACGCCCACAAAAAAAGTAATCGCCATGAAAATAAGTATCACCGCACCGTTTTGCATAGGATTGATGACAAGCTGTTTTCCACTGATCAAATTGAATGATGGCAACACTAAAACTAGCACCACGACCGCCACTAGCAATGCCATAAAACTAATCACTACCGATTCGCTCAAAAACTGAAATACCAATTGCGCTCTTCGGCTGCCCACCACTTTGCGTATGCCCACTTCGCGGGCGCGCTTAAGCGACTGTGCCGTAGTAAGGTTCATAAAATTGATGCACGCTATTATCAAAATAAAAAAAGCGACTGCCGCCATAATGTAAACCGTATTCAAACTTCCGTTTGCTTCTACCTCTAGCCCCAAGTTAGAATGAAGGTGAATGGAAGTGAGTGGCTGCAATCGAATATCATTTTTGCGGTCTTCAGGTTTTATCTCTTGGTATTTGTCCATGAACTCCGAAATCTTTTTGCCAAATGCCACGTGGTCTATGCCAACTGGCAAAACAAAATATGTGTAGTGGTTGGTAAGATAATTCCACCCTTGCGGGGAGCCTGGTTTCATGGGGGCAAAGTTGTCTGACGATACCATGATGTCGATGTGAACATGCGATGCCGATGGCAGAGGTTTGAAAACTGCAGTAATGCGATATTCCTTTTTATCGTTGAGCAGTGTAAGCGTTTTTCCGATTGGGTCTTCGTCTCCAAAATAGGTTTTGGCTTTCTTTTCTGTTATCACCATCGAATTGATTTCGGCAAGTGCGGTAAGCGGGTTGCCTTTTTCGAGTTGTATGTCGAGCACATCAAAAACAGAAGAGTCGGCAAAAAACACGCGCTCCTTATTTTTTATTTCGTTGGCCGAATTGAGCACAAAAATTTCAGAAGGCTTGATGCGAGTATAATTTTCTACTTCCGGAAATTTGTCTTTTAGCAAACTCCCAATTGGAAAAGCGGAGATGGCCCAGTTGTTGGCTTCAAGATTAATCGCCATGCGATAGGTGCGGTCTGCGTTTTTGTTTTGCCTATCGTAGCTCAATTCAAATAAAACAAACAGCGTGATGAGAATGCAGCATGACATGCCAATGGCCAACCCGATTATGTTAATGGAAGCGTGTAGTTTGTTTCTGCGAAGTGTGCGCAACGCAATCAGCAAGTAGCTTTTAATCATAGAAAGATTTTGTCTGAAATGGAAGATCGAACGAAATGGTTTTACAATTTCAATACCAGATAAAAATTTCGGTTTAAGAGGCGAACGCAATGTTTATGAAAATTGACTTGTTCAAGAACGGATAAAATTGTCCGATATTGAGATGGATTTCGGAACTAGATTCAGCGTGCGCTACGCTCTAATTTACTATTTTCTCATCAGCAAAGTCGCCTCTTAATTGGCGGTATCTTTTTCGTGCTTCGGCTGCATACACACTGCCCGGAAACTTGTTTATAAACTCTCGAAAAATTTCTTTGGCTTTTTCTTTGTTGCCCAACAGTGTTTCGTAAATATCTCCCTGTAAAAAGAAAGCATCATCGGCATAAATATCATCTGGAAATTGCGCAAGGATTTTCTCCAAAAAGGAAATAGACTCGTCAAATTTTCCTTGCTTCATTTTTAAGTTCGCTTGCAACCAAAAAAAATCGTCTCTGATTTCTTTGTTGATCATCGTTTGTGGTAGTGTAATCCAGATGTATTCTCCTTCCGTTTCCACCAAAGTATTCACATCTATAAGGCCATACAAAAATGCTTCGGCTTGCTTTACCAATACTTTCCCGTTTTCAAAATTTTGCAATTGTTTTTGGGCAACGTCCATTTTATTTTGATAAATCAGTAGCTCAATGTGCGCAAATTGTTTTAGCGAAAGCCCAGTGGTATCAAAGGTGGTATTTTCTTTTATGCGCATACTTAAATCCATGGCATCGTTGGCGATCTCGCGCGTGGTGGCTTGCTTCAAAATGTCCAAATGCTCTTCGGCTAATTTAAAGTCTCCTTTGTAATACGATAGTTTGGCGTTGCGCAATTTTGCATCGTAGCCTAGCGGTGTTTCGCGCTGCGATTTTTCTACTTGCGAATAGAGCAAGGTCGCTTCCCACGGTTCTTCTTTCAACAAGTATACATCGCCCAACTCCATCTTCGCCTGGTTTTTTAGTGGCAACGCCACCTTCGGATTAGCTATTAGCTTTGAAATATCTTTTATGGCCGAGTCGAGTTGATTGAGAAAGTAGGCTTTTAGCAGCGATTGATTTAGTGATGCCTCGTGTGCGTTTGAGTTCTCTGGAAAGCGCTCGCAAAATTTGCCATATTCGGTGATGAGATAGCGCACCGAATCTTTATTTACCGGATACGACTTTTTTACTTTTGCTTCGCGTGTACGAATAAGACCTAACTGTGCAGGCAAATAGTTTTCAGTATTTGCAAATTCTTTGATCACATATGAAAACGCTTTGTCGGCACTTGAGTAATCTTTATTGTTAAAGGCGATCTGGGCGATCTCTAGCGTTTTTGATTGTTCTTTCCGAAAACGCTTATCGTAAGCCCTTGACTGTATAAATGCGTTATAGAAATTTTTCTGCTGTAGGTTGACCCAAATAATCAAATCGGCATAAATTTCCGATTGTTGGTTTTGCTGCACTTTGTCAAGCAGCACACGCTCTAGGCTTTGCAGTTCTTCGAGCTTGGTTAGTAAAAGTTGGAGCAGATTTTTTACATAGCCTACATTTGAAGGCACTTGGGTAACATAGTTTAAATATTCGCCTACCATTTCATCGCGCTTGCCTTGCTGCCTAAAAAGTGTTGCGAGCTCTAATGCAAAAAGCGTATTGGTTTTTGTTACGCTCCTAGCTTGTTGTAGACTATAAACAGCGTAGCCGTATAAATTTTGCGAAGCGAGGTAATCCGAAATAACTTTTGCTTTATAAATATCTTCTAACTGTATTTTTATAATCGATTTTAGGTATTTATCTGCCTTTGACAAATCGCCACTGCGCACGTACAAAACCCCGAGATCGAGCCGATAGGCTATTCGATCGTCTCGTCTAATCAATTTTTCAATGTAATCTTCTGCTTGCTTAAAGTTGTTTAAGTCGAGCATCAAATTAAAATAGCTATTGTGTATAAGTGCTATATTTTGTTGATCTTTTGCTAACGTCTGAAATGCGCTGAGGGCCTTTGACTTTTCACCCTTATTTAAATACTCGTTCGCCAATTGTATTTCTTGTTGATTTTGGCCGAAACTTAGAAATCCACAAACAAGTAATGCTATTGTATTATAAATAGTTTTTTTAAAATGATCTAAATGGTTGTTATTAGTACTGTTCATTTGTTGATAACTCGTTTCTCAACAGCGTTGTTGCTTGTTTCTGGATTATACTTTTGGATTTATTTCTTTAAAGATCAATTTCACGAAAAAATGTGGATTGTTTATAACTTTGTTAACGTTGGCTAATCCTTGTGCTCTTTGTCTAATTTTATGAAGTTGTCTACAATAGAGTAATCAACTCTTCGATTATCCTTAGTAATGTTCATTGTTTTTAGGTTGTCCACATTAATTCTACTCAAAATTTAATTTCTAACGGTCCTACTTCCCAGTTTGCACGTATTGGCGTTGAAGTTTTACCATCGAACGTTTTATATTGAATGACACGCTCTGGTTCTTCTTTTTGATAGAAGTTACCGCAGTCCCATTTGCCATTCTTATTCTTGTCTATTGTTATGCGAATGCTATATTGGTCTGGTTGTAGATTTTTAAATAAATGTTCTTTTGGATTGGAAAGAGTTGCGACAATTTCTCTCGAGCCGTTTATTAGTTCGATTATATAAGCTGCTTCTTTTGACAGTATTCTTATACTTAACGATCCGAGCTCATCTGCCTTAAATAGTTTTATGCCTTCTGTTTTTGCTTGAGATGAATCTTTCTCGACCGATACAAATGCTCCCTTTCCAAAAATAAGTGTTGGGTTCTCTGCTTTAGTTTCAAATTGTTTCGAGATAGTAAGATGATTATGTAACGAGTCGTAGACTAGATCGTTTGCTTTAATGTTTTCAAATGTGGTGGAATCAATTTGTAAATAAATGCTGTCGAAGTTAATGCTCTTAAGCGGTTTATTGAATTGGACTGTCGATGTGACTTTTTTGGTCACGATGTCATAGTTGCTTTTGCCAAGCGAGTTTCGAAATTTTTCGGCTGGTACTTTGGTTGTATTGAACTTCAAGTATACTGATGTATCTCTTTTAACATTTAGGCTATCGCTCAGTTCTAAGTCTATTAAGGTTGAATCTCTAGACTGTTCTTCACTTCTATTGAGAAAGATAACCTCATCTTGCTTGGCTCCGTAGTAGATTAAATAGTTTGATTTATCATAGGGAGTTACCTTTATACTTGTAACAGCTTTATTCAGTCTTAGTGTTGTAATCTTTTGAGATGGCCTGAGGCTCGTTACTTTTATCGGTCTAGTATCTACTCTTATTAATGGTATTATTACGCTGTCTTTAATTGGTAGTATGATTGGTTTTGCCAAGAATCCAAATTTCTCAGATTTGCTTTCTACGACTAAATTTTTATTTCGATCTTCAAATGCGTAGATATAGTATTCACCTTGTTTCAGGTTTTGAATAGAAAACTTTCCGGTTTTAGTGGCTTTGGTAAAATAGGTGGGCTGGTGCTTGAATATGTTAAAACTATCCGCTGAATACAGTGCTACTGTAATCTTTTCAGGGATTTCATTTTTAAACACTTCAAATACATTGCCGTTAATCTGCAATGAATCAATTGTTTCGCCCGTGCTAAATGCTATTCTAAGATTTGTGGTTGGTGTTTTCTCGGTGATGTCTTGTACAGCCTCTCTAAAGTTAACGCTGTAAGTGGTGTTCTCTTTCCAATTTTCTTTGGGTGTTAGGGTGACTTTTTTCTTCTTTGCTGCAATCTTTAAATCTTTTCCTATCGAGGGGCTAATTAGAATTTCTTCATTGGCGTTTTTAAGTTCTACATATTCATCGAAGGTAAGTTCGATGGCTTTTCCCTTAAAGTTCTTTTGATTGTTTTTAGGGTTTGAGTTTACCAGCTCGGGAGGTTTTTTGTCCTGTGGGCCACCGCCTGGCGAGGTTTGATTTGCGCAATGCGAAAACCCAATTAGTAGAATAGCTGCCCAGATGTATTTCATTTTTTGATGATGTAGATAAGGCTTGAATAGTTCATCGCCCTTTTTGCTTTCAAGTTTGATATGAATCCAGAGGCTGTTGCTTTTATAATTCTTGTTATTATGTTTTGCCGTTTGTTTTTGTATTTTTCGCTTAGCAGGCTTACATAATAGGCATCTAGTTTCATGGGAATAATCGTATCAATTTTTAGTCCGTTATCTACCATTAGTTTTTCCATAGTAGTTTTTGAAAAATGCCAAAGATGCCTTGGCACATCATAGCCCGCCCAATGTTGCCTGTATGTTTTAGCGTCTGGCGATTCGTGATTCGGTACGGCAATAAAAATTGTGCCAGTCGGCTTTAGCAGCGATTTTAATTTTAAGACAGTTTCGTTTAGAAGATGGATGTGTTCAATCACATGCCATAGAGTGATTACATCAAATTGTTGTGTTATCTCGTCCAGATTAGCGTGTACATTCTGTTGTATTTTTAACGTTGCCTTTTCTCTGGCTGCAGCCGATGGTTCCATACCCGTTACTTTCCATCCCTTCGATTTCATGTGGCTAATAAATTCTCCTGTGCCGCAACCTACATCAAACAAATTGCCTGTAGTGTGTTTAGCCTTAAGCAGATTGTATTTCCAGTTTAATGCAAATTTTCTGGCGATCAGATATATTTTGTCTAACAGCCCCGTACCGCCATCGGTGTGTGAGATATAATTGTCGGATTGATAGTAATTGCCAATAGCACTTGAAGTAGGCCGCGGATTGGTGAAAACAAAACCACAGCTAGTGCACTTTTCAATATTGAATAATTCTAGGGTTGTGGTGTAATCAGTCGCTGTTAGGTGCAGCTCGAGTTCGGTAGAATTACAGAGAGGACAGTTAGAGATTTTTTCCAGCATCATTACTTTCCCATATAGACAGTTAATACCGATACATCAGCTGGCGACACGCCACTTATTCTTGTTAGCTGGCCAATGGTTTCTGGTTTGATTTTCTTTAGCTTTTCTCTTGCCTCAGACGATAGCGCTTTCACTCTGTCATAGTCAAAATCAGATCTTATTTTGTAATCTTCTAGCCCTTCAATTTTTTCGGCAAGTTTTTGTTCTCTATCAATATAGCTTTGGTATTTGGTTGCAATTTCTACTTGTTGCAAAATTTCGTCATCGAAGTTGCTTAGTATCGATCTGATGGCTGGATCCAAAGTTTTCAATTCTGTCATTCCCAACTGTGGTCTTTTCAAAAGACTTTCAACTGAAACTTTTTCTGATAGCAGCGCAGTATTTAGTTCTCCTAATTGTTGGTTTGCAATAGCGGGTTCTGTTTTCAGTTGCTTCAGTTCGATGGTCAGCTTTTCTATCTTGTCTTTCTTCTTCAACAAAGTTTCTAGTCGTTCGTCCGAGGCAAGGCCTAGCTTATGGCCTATTTCGGTTAACCTCAAATCGGCATTATCTTGTCGGAGCAATATTCTATACTCTGCCCGTGATGTAAACATCCGATAGGGTTCTTGTGTGCCCTTGTTAACAAGGTCATCGATCAACACCCCAATGTAAGCCTCAGAGCGTTTGAGAATGAGTGGCTCTTTTTCATTCACTTTGTTGTGTGCATTTATTCCCGCCATCAATCCCTGACAGGCCGCTTCTTCATAGCCAGTAGTTCCATTGATTTGACCTGCAAAATACAGATTATCAATTAGTTGAGTCTCTAAACTTGTTTTGAGTTGTGTTGGAGGAAAATAGTCGTACTCAATCGCATATCCGGGCCTAAACATTTTTGCGTTTTCAAAACCAGGTATTTTTGTAATGGCGCTGTACTGAATCTCTTCAGGCAAGGAAGTTGAGAAACCGTTTACGTAGATCTCGACTGTTTTCCAACCTTCCGGTTCTACGAAAATTTGATGGCGATCTCTTTCCGCAAAACGATTTATCTTATCTTCAATAGATGGGCAGTAGCGTGGTCCCAATCCCTTTATTCTCCCTTGAAACATGGGCGAACGATCAAACCCTTTTTCTAATTCTTTATGAACAGCTTCGTTGGTGTAGGTAATCCAGCAGCTTCGTTGCTTTTGTAGGGGCTTGGTATCGGTGTAAGAGAACTTGCCAGGTATCTCATCGCCAGGTTGCTCTTCCATTAATTTGTAGTTGAGCGACCTGCCGTCAATCCTAGGCGGGGTTCCTGTTTTCATTCGCCCTGCCTCAAACCCTAGTTCGATTAATTGCTCTGTTATTCCAGTTGCTGCTTTTTCTGCCGTGCGGCCACCACCGAAGTTCTTTTCGCCAATGTGAATCTTTCCGTTCAGGAATGTGCCATTGGTGAGCACAACAGCCTTTGCTTTTACTTCAATTCCTAATGCCGTTCGTACGCCTACTACCCTATTGTCTTTTACTAACAGTCCGCTTACCATCTCTTGCCAGAAATCTACGTTTGGCATCGACTCTAATGCTAATCGCCATTCTTCGGCAAATAGCATTCTATCGTTTTGTGTTCTTGGGCTCCACATCGCAGGTCCTTTCGATAGATTGAGCATCCTGAACTGGATCATTGATTTGTCTGATACGATTCCTGAGAATCCCCCCATTGCATCGATCTCTCTAACAATTTGACCTTTCGCTACACCACCCATAGCCGGATTGCAAGACATTTGGGCAATGGTGTTCATGTTCATGGTTACTAGCAGTACTTTAGACCCCATATTAGCCGCAGCCGCAGCAGCCTCACAGCCTGCATGCCCTGCCCCCACAACAATCACATCGTACTTTTGAAACATATCTTTTTGTTCTTGCAATCAGCCTATTCTCGCCATGAGCCTTAGAGATCGCTTTTATACTTTCCAATTTCGTTCCACGTGAAACGTTTTAGTCATATTTGTTTCCGCCTAACTGGATCAAACCACTACCGAAACTTTAATACCGTAGTTGGCTTCTTGAGACTTACAATCTTCATCTAAGGCCCCTCAACGTTCCACGTGAAACCCTTCGATCTAAAACAACAGTGTTGTAGTCTAACTTTCTCAATTCCTCTGAAGATTGCCCCCTCCGAAAACGTATCAACGCAAAGATAGGCAAGCATCTTCTTTTTTGCGCATCAGGCTTTTTTGAGAGGCACTCTTGTCTTTATATCCCATTAAGTGAAGCACACCGTGGATCATTACACGATCCAACTCATCCTGAAAGGAAACACCAAAGGCATCAGCGTTTTCTTTTACTCTTTCTATGCTAATGTAAATTTCACCTTCTATTCGCTTCTTTTCGGTGGAGAGATCAAAAGTGATGATGTCGGTGAAGGTGTGGTGGCTTAGGTATTCTTTATTAAGCCCAAGAAGATTGCTGTCGGTGGAGAAAACATAAACAAGTTCTTTTACATCAAACTTGTGCTTGGCGGCAACCAGTTTAATCCAGTTTGCTTTTTTTCGTTGGTTTTTGATAGAGAACACAATCCCGTCATTGAAAAACTGGATTGAAGGCATTGCTAATTCATATAAAAGCTAAGATCCACAATCCTCCCCTTTTCTGCGAAGCTTACCTCATCTGCTAGGTGCTTCATAAGAAATATGCCCCTTCCGCCAGGCTTATCAATATTCTCTGGCGCGGTAGGGTCGGGTAGCTTGTCGTACTCAAACCCTTGTCCTTCATCTTCAACTCTAAATTTTATCACGCTATCGTTGAATGAAAGTGACAGGGCTACATTTTTTGACGAATCGTTGTGGTTTCCGTGTTTGATCGCGTTGATAACCGCTTCGGTAACGGCAATCATAATGTTGCCATAGATATCATCGTTGAGATGGTACTTCTCTTTAGCGTTGTCGATGAAACTCTCTATCATCCTTATGTTCTCGGTTAAGGATGGTATTTCGATGCGGATCTTATTCATGCTCAAGCCACTTCTATTTTTAATCTTTAGTCCCTATTCGTTTAAAATATTCGCTTACCTCTTTTTTGTAATAGGGAAATAACCTTGGAGGTATCGTTTTCAACAATTCTACTTCTTTTTCTTTTAATCGTAAGTATTCTTCAAAAGCCTTTGGCATTTCTTGGGTATAATCTTTTGCGGTTTCTCCTCTTCGCTCCTGATCTTGGTTTTGTTCGCGCATTGATTTCTCAGCTTCGAGTAAGCGGGTAATTATTTCATTTTGTCTTTTTATGGTTTGTTCAGTAATCTGCTTATTAACTAAATCCATTTCTGTTTGTTCCATTTTCCCTGGCAAATCTCCACCGGGTATTTTCCCTCCTTCTTGCTTTAGCTTCTCTTGCATTTCTTGCAGCGCGCGTCTGATGCGTTCTTGTTCGGCAGCCATTTTAGCAAACTCTTCCGAAAGCTGGCGGCCGCTCTTGTTACCATTTTTTAATTCTTGCATTTGCTGGTTTAGCTGTTGCTGCAATTTTCCGAGGTTGGGTTGCTTTTGGCTTCCCTTTTTCTTTCCCTTGCCTCCGGGCTTGGCATTTTTCATCATGTCCATCATCATATTAAAATGATCGTTTAACATAAGTGCCAAGTTGTTTATACTGGTCATGGAAAATTGCATTTCAGAACTGGCGTTTCCTTTCTTCCGCTCTTTTACATTTAAAGAAGCTTTATCTAAATGATCGTTTAACTCGCCCACTTCTTTGGTAACAATTGAACCGAGAAAGGGATCTTTCTTTGAAAGAGATAATAAGCTGTCTTCCAATACTTTAGCGTCATCTTTTACTTTTAATTGCTGCTGCGAAAGTGTTACGTACCGAGGATCGGTCTGTTGAACTTGATTAAACTCTTTCATCAACGTTTCTTCATCGTACGATAACTTGATAAGGCCGTGAAGTATTTGGCGGAGGGTTTCTAAATTGGCCATGTCCATTTCCATCTCCATAGAACTTTGCATGCCTTCTAGTTTTTGTTGCATTTGCTGCATTTGTTTTACGGCCTTTTTTTGCTGCTCAGCCGATTTCTTGGGTTTCCCTTGCTTCAATTGCTCTTTGCTCTGCTCTTGTGCATCGTCAAGCTCTTGCATTTGCTGATTGCTCGGTGTGTCTTGCGGGGAGTCTAACTCTTCGCCCATTTTCTCTAGCTCGTCTAAGGTTTTTTTAAACTCTTCGTTCTTCTTTTGCAGGTCATCTTGCTCTTGGGCCAACTCTTCTGTGCTAGGCTTTTCTTTTTGGCCATCGCTGTTTTCACTCTGCTTATCGCCAGTTTTATCTTGATTCTTCCCTTCTTGTTTTTCGGGTTTTTCTCCAGCTGCTTCTTGGGTTTTCTCTAATAGATTTTCTTGTTTTTCGGTTTGTTGCTTTAGCTCGTCAATCGCTTGCTCTAGTTTATAATCATATTGAAGTTGCTTGAATAGTTCGAGGGTTCTCTCCAATTCTTTTTCCATATTGATTTCTTTGCGATCCATCTTATCGAGCAACTTTTGCATTTGCGATGGGTCGGCATTTTCTTTCAATAACTTTTCTAATTCTTGAAATAGTTTTTTGGTTTCTTCATCGAGCAGCTCGTTCATGATTTTTTGAATCTGCTTAGATTTTTCCTTTATGCGTTCGCTCTCTTCCGAGAAGGTTTCTTTCTTTTGTTCGAGTAGGTTGTTTTCTTTTTGAAGGTCTTTGATGGCATTGTCTAATTTCTCTTTTTGTTCGATGAGCTGCTCAAGCATTTTTTTGTCTTGCCAATCTAAATTTTGCTTGCCCTTTAGCTTTTCTTGCGCTTGGTCGATCGACTCTTTAAGGTCTTTGGCTTTTTTTAGGCTTTGATCTATTTTGCTTTCTGCTGCTTGCTGCGATTTTGAGATTTCGGTTTTTAGTTCTTCTTCGCCAGGGAGCGAAAAAAGATAGTTTGCCGAGCGAGTCGATTTTCTTCCGTTTACGCCATCGTTGTCCCACACTTGCAAATGGTAATTGAGTTTATCGCCTGGTTTTAACTTAATCGAGTCGAGGTTCCATTGGTAAAAGAAATTTTGTTGGCTGCGCGTAGATGCCATCGGAATGAAAATGGATTTGAGAGGCTCTTCTTCTCGCCCCCTACTGATCTGATAATTTATCCGCAAAGCAGTAAGCCCATAATCGTCTGATATGGATCCGCCCAGTAAAATGTTTTTATAAAGGGTAGAATCTTGGAGCCTGTCTACCACAATTTGCGGGTGCTGATCTTTAATAATGCCAATGGAATAAATAATCGCTTCTTTGTTTTTGCTTTTTTCGTTTTCGAGCGAGATAGAATACTGATCGGGGTCTTTTAGATTTTTGCTAAACTGAAAGAGTTGATCGTCTACCAATCCCATTTTGTTTTCTCCGGGTACCGAAGCAAAAGAGATAGCCGCTGTGTTGGTATTGGCTGCGCCTATTTTCCAAGTTACTGTTGTTCCTTCCGGTATCTCTAGGTTTCCGGCATTGGTGAGCAGCTCTTGTTTTTTGCCCAAGTAAGAAGGAAACGAAAGCTGCACATTTATTTTTGTAAGCTCCGGCCGGTTGATAAGTGTAATAGTGTAGGTGGGCGAGTAAAATCCAGCCGCTTCAATTTGAAAAGGAGTTTCGGTTTGAAACTTTTCAAACAGATAGTTAAAGTTTCCATTGCCAGCAGATACCATTTTCCAGCGTTGTGTGCCAATGAGGAGGTATGCGTTTTCGGGAAGGGAGTTTCCGGCTAGGGTTAGTTCGAGTAGAAAATCTTCATTAAAGAAAGCCGAAAGCTTTTGAGCATCGATGTTAAACGCAAAGGGCGCTTGGGGAGAGAACTCTTGGTTGAACTGAACAATCCGTTTTGCGCTTTGTGTAAAAATACTTCGGTCGACCAAAATAAGCGAAGCAATGATGGCAAGGGTAATTCCAAAATATTTAAGATAGCGCAGGTTGTCTTTTAAGTTGATGGCCGACTCGAACGAAATATTTTTGAACGAATTGGCCTTTTGCAAAATACCCGCTTGCGCTAATGAACCCGAAGCTGTTGCTTCAAGTTGAATTACGTTAAGAAGGCGATCTGAAATTTCGGGAAAGTGATTTCCGATAAGGCGGGCGCTTTGCTCTTCGCCTAAGCCGCGCTTATAAAACCACCAGACGAGAGGCACTTTTAAAAAAACGAACACACAGAAAGCTGCAAACAAAAAAAACGTGAGGAAGATGAGTAACCGCGCCCCCCTGCCAAGCCACAGGTTGTATTCTACTAAGCTAGCAAGCACAAAGTAGCCAAGAACCAATGTGGCAGTAAGCAGGCTGCCCTTTACAAATAGGTTTAAATAATATTTGCGCCTATAAGCGGTAACCTTTTTATGAATATCGTTTAGCCCATCATTCATACACTACTAGTTACGGAGAAACGAGACTGTTGTTGGTCGAATTCATTGGTATTTTAGAAATGCCGTCAATTATCACTTTCGGTTTCCCCAATGGGTGAAGTAAAAATGACCCAACCATACTCCTTTTCAAAATATTCGATCACGTGGCTTTTCAAAAGTTTCTCCTGTTCAAGCAAATCAAAGTGAGGCAGTTTCTTGATTAACTTCCAATGGGGCCAGCCTTCTTTGTCTTGCCCTTCAAGCTCGTAGTACCCGGCCAGACTAAGCACTTTGCAAATGGCAATATGCATTAAATCTTGCTTTTCTTCTTTGCTAAAACGCTGTGCGCCCCTGCCTAATTCTTGCACGCCAATCAGAAAGAGGATTTCGTTCAAGTCTTTTGGCTTTTTGCTGATCTCAGTTTCAATGGTCAGCAAGAGCGTGTTCCACTGACGCTCGGCATCTAAATCGCGCTTGAACATATTACTTTGAAAGTTCGTCCCAATATTCAAACGCCCTGCGCAAATGCGGTACTACTATTGTTCCGCCCACGAGTGTGGCCACGCCCATTGCTTCATGCACTTCGGCTGTAGAGAAGCCCACCTCTTTGCACTTGCCCAAATGATATTTTACGCAGTCATCGCAGCGCAAAACTAATGAGCAGGTAAGCCCGATCAACTCCTTCGATTTTACATCTAGCGCCCCCGCTTGGTAGGCGTTGGTATCGAGGTTAAAAATGCGTTTGATGATGAGGTTATCGGCCGCCATGATCTTTTCGTTCATCTGGCTGCGGTACGAATTAAATTGCTCTACAAGGTTCATAGTTAAAAAATAGTAAGGAGTAAAAGTAGCGACTAATATGAATGAACTAAAATGTACTTTTTTGAAGGATGGGTATGCACGAAAGAGTGTTTGTTAAGTTGCGCCAACTGAATAGGTTGTTTAGGTAAGAGAGGCTAAAATCCAATACCGTCATTCGATCTCGTTTACTCGTAGAACAGCGTGTTCTCCGAATTTTTAGTAGTTTCGTGGATAACTTTCAAATTCAAAAATGAAACTTACCTATTCGCTGATTGTAGGCTTTTTTGTTTGGTGCCTAGTGGCCTCGCAATGGTATTTGTTAGGCTTAAAAGGCGTAACCGCAAACCCTGCCCAAGCAAACCCTCAACAAGCGGGCATGGCCATAGTTGAAATCTCGATTATGCTGTTGGTGGCGGTATTAATTGGCTTTGCCATCGCTTGGTACCAACGGCAAGTAAGTATAGATCAACTTAAGCACACCGCGGGTGCATCGCTCGAAGAAAACAACTACAATCAAACACAGATTGCGGAAATAACTGAACGCTTGCGCAAAGCAGAAGCCAAACTAGCTGCAGCCCAAACCGAATTTAAGGCACACGCGCAACGAGTGGCAGAAGAGAGCCATAAACTAAAGGCGGCACTACAAGAAAAAGACGAGACCATTGCCATTTTGAAAGAGGAAGTTCACAACGTGCGCCCCAAGGTACAGTTGGCCGATGTAGAGCTGGGCCGGTATTCTATTCAGATAAAACAGCTCGAAGCGCAACTGGCCAACGAGAAGATGATAACCAACGGCCTAAAGCAAGAGCTAGAGCAACTGCACACGCCTAAGCGAAAGCCGGCCGAGGTGGTGTTCGACCAAGTGCCAGAAAAAAACAAAGACGACCTACAGATGATATCGGGCATAGGACCTGTGCTAGAAGGCAAGCTGAACTCCATTGGCATTTACACTTTTAAGCAAATCAGCGAGTTTACACCCCAAACGATCGACTACGTTACCTCTTCCATCAAATTTTTCCCCGACCGCATAGGCCGCGACAATTGGATTGGCCAGGCGGCAGCGCTGGTGAGGTATAGGAGGTAAAATTGACAATTGCTCTACTCACTCCTTAAACTCTTCACTGGATCGGAGCTGGCCGCCCTTATGGATTGGTACCCCATCGTAATCCACGCAATGATAAAAGCGAACGCCCCGGCTAAAATATACACCATCACACCTACTTCTGTTTTGTAGGTGTAGCTTTTCAGCCACCAGTCCACGCCAAACCACGCGATGGGTGTGGCGATGACGAACGCAATGAGAATCAATTTTCCAAACTCTTTGGAGAGTAATACCACAATGCTGCTCACGCTGGCACCCAGTACTTTTCTAATTCCGATTTCTTTTGTTCTTTGTTCAGCGGTGAAAGCCGTGAGGGCAAATAAACCAAGGCACGCGATGATGATGGCCAGACCAGCGAACACGGTAAAGATTTTCCCCAATCGCTGTTCGGAGGCATACATCTTTCCAAAATCTTCATCTAAGAATGAATACTGGAAAGGCTGATCGGGTGCTAACCCTTTCCAGACTTTTTCGATTGATCGAATGATATCCTGAGGGTTGCCTGCATTGACGCGAAAACTCACAAAGCCATCACTTTTGTCTAAGAACAGCCCAAGCGAAGTAATCCCTTCGCGCAGGGTAGAGAAATGAAAATTTTCAACTACGCCAATCACTGTCCACGACTTTGTTTGGTTGGGGTCAGGAGAACCATCAGGTCGCTGCCCGCGGAATGTGCTTATCTTTTTACCAATGGGGTCATCGCCCAACTCGAAATGCTGAACAGCCGCTTCGTTTAGGATTACTGCTGATGAATCGGAAGGAAATTCATTTGAAAAACCACGGCCCATTTTGATTTTCATGCCGAATGTTTTGATGTAATCATAATCAGCTCTCCAGTCTTGCATGCTCACCAAGTTTTCTGTAGTAGGTTCATTTCCTTCTTTCCAATAGGAGTTATCGTTGCGCCCTGAATTTTCACTTTCCACTGGTAGAAAGCCAGAAATGCTTCCATTCTGGATCGAGCTGTTTTTTAACACTTCGTTTTTAAATGTCTCGACTTTGTTTGGGCGAAGCGCATACGCATCTCTCACAATAATTACTTGCTCTTTATCAAAACCAAGTTTCTTGTTTTGGATGTAAGTCAATTGACGATTAACAGTAATCGCTCCAACAATCAGGAAAATAGAAATCACAAATTGAAATACCACCAACGCACTTCTTATGAACCCACTTTTCATTCCTAATGCAACGTGCCCCTTCAAAACATGTACAGGCTTGAAAGCTGAAAGAAAAAAGGACGGGTAAAGACCTGCCAACACTCCAACGAAAAGAGCAGCACTGATGAGCAATAGGTAAAAGAATGAACTGCCAAAAGGAATAGTAAGTTGCTTTAGCGCGAGGTTATTAAATACAGGAAGCATCAAATACGCGACACCAATTGCTAGGACGAAAGCGAACAGTGTAATCAAAGTAGACTCTGTTAAGAACTGTCGCACGAGATGAGAACGCAATGACCCCATTACTTTGCGCACCCCTACCTCTTTGGCGCGATTGCTGGAGCGTGCAGTGGACAGGTTCATGAAATTGATACAGGCAATGACCAATATAAATAATGCTACTGTGCTAAGCAGATAAACATAAGTAATGCTGCCATTCGGTTCAAACTCGCCCTTCAAGTCAGAGCGAAGATGAATATTTGTGAGGGGTATCAAGCTCATGTCAAATTTATTTCCAGACGCACGGAATTTCTCTATCGTAAAATCGCCACCCAATATTTGTGCTAATTGCGGACCAATGTATTTTGCCACAAAGCCAGGAAGTTTTGCTTCCAATGCCTTAGCATCGGCATCTTCTTTCAAGAGTACGTAGGTTGGAAAATTGTTGCTGAGAAATACGGTTGAGCGTGCTTCTCTTGCCACAGGCCAATCTCCAATCATAGAGATCAGAATATCGAAATGAAAATGCGATGCGGAGGGAATATCTTTGAAAACAGCCGTGACCTTGGCATTATATTTATTATCTAAAATCAATGATTGGCCTAATGCACTTTTATTTGGAAAATACTTTTGGGCGGTGCGTTGGCTGATGGCGATGCTGGCTGGCTCCTTTAAAGCAGTGGTCGGGTCGCCTTCAAGAACGGGTATAGAGAAAATTTTAAAAAATGTACTGTCCGTCCAAATTACATTGCTTTCCTTGATGCCTTCTACCCCTTCTCCTGTCTTCACTAAGTATGATCCATAGCTACGAAAGCGAACCGTTGATTCAATCTCGGGATAGTCTTGTAATAATGTGTGCGCAGCGGGTGCCGAACTGGTGTTGATGTGATAGTAGTTTCCACCAAACTTGATTTCATTATCAATGCGAAAGATGCGATCGGCTTTTGTATTGTATTTATCGTAACCCAATTCATCAATGATAAACAGCACAATGACCAAGCAGGCAGCTACACCAACGGCTAATCCCCCAATGTTGATAAAGGAATAAAAGCTTTGCTTGCGCAGATTGCGGAAAGCGATGGTGAGATAGTTTTTTAGCATAATGGTAGCTTTTTGATTTTCAACTTTCAATGTTTGCTTCTGTATTTCGCGAAGGCCGCTGGTGTGGCCAAATGATTTTAATACTTCGTGATAGGCTTCAATGAATTTTTTGCCTTTCTCCATTTCAGCTTCCGTGACTGAACAGATGTGATCGGTTAATTCATTCTCAATCTCCTCGGCTACAATGCCGCGGTAGTTCAGGTCTTTGATGATGTAGTCGATATGGTCTTTAGTCAACGCTGCCATATCAGGCGAGTTTTACTTGCAACACATTACTCATGGTTTTAATAAAATCAACTAATTCTTCTACACGATCTTTTGCTAACGAGCGACCTGTGCTGGTAAGTGAATAATACTTCCGTACTCGTTTTCCGATCATCACCGTTTCTGTTTTTAAAATCCCTTCGGCCTCCAGTTTGTGTAAAGCAGGGTAAAGCGCCCCCTCCGTAAGCAAGAGCTGACTTTCGGAAAGTTCCTTTACTCGCTGGGTGATTTCATACCCATACATCCTGCCATGGTCTTTCAATACTTTTAGCAAAATGGTTTGGAGCGTGCCTTTTAATAGTTCGGGTGAATGCATAATAGTCTTATTGCCTAAGAGATTTAGGTATTAGACGATGACTTATCAAGAAAGGTTGCAGGCGATAGGCCGTTTTTTAGAAAGGACTTGTATATTTCGGTATGCTCAACCGCTTTCCCAACGACCGAATCAATAATTTTTGCGATGCTGTATTTGCCATCGCGATGACACTATTAATATTAGAAATAAAAATCCCATCACCTGAGGCACTTGAAGAGTTCGGTACCTGGGGAGTTTTAGCAAGGCTAATCCCAAGCTTTATTGGATTTATTATTAGCTTTTTAGTTACCGCACTGTACTGGCGGCTTCATCTTACATTGGCAGGGTTTGTAAAAAGCTATGACAATCGCTTGCTGTGGCTCAATGTGTGGTTGTTGATGTCTATTGTGCTGCTTCCTTTTTCCACTGCTTTTTATGCTAAGTATTTTAGAGAGCATGGCCCATTTATTTTCTATTGTGTCAATCTTGTAGCAATTGGTCTTTTAAACCTTTTTATGCTCAACTATATTGTTCGCAAGGAAGGACACAGCGAAATACTTACACCATTAGTTGTGGGCAGGCTGCGTACGCGCATTATCATCGCACCAATCATTTGGGCACTCTCCATACCTCTCGAGTTTGTGGAGCCTTGGACGGCAAGGTTTTTATTTATTCTGATTTTTATTGTGCAAGGAATATCAGAACGAAGGTTTGATAAAAAGGAGAGGCTGGCTAAGGGGTGATAGCACCACGACATTTTTCAATAATAGAATTTGCAAATCTTTCACCAGCATCTTTTTCATCGGCTAAAAACAACATCGGCTCAATCAACTCTAATTCCATCAACAAAAATTGATTGTTAGAAATAACCCCATCTACTCTCGTATAAAGGAGTGGTTCATCAATCATTAAAAGAACTTTTTGTGCCTGTTCCAATGCAAAAGGAGGTGGAGAAGCAAGTTCAGCACTTCCGCCAAAATCATTTTGGACGCGAAAATCTTTTGACGTAGGCCGCTTTATCACCGAATGACTAAATTTCTTATCGAAGAAAATCAATGACCATTCTCCTTCTTGTTGCACTTCGGGCATGAACTTTTGAATTAACGTATCTGCACTGAAAAGTTGTTCAGCAAATTTCTGTTGCTGCTGTTCATTTTCTGCATGTGAAACTAAAAAGGTATTGAAGGCCGTGGCCGAGATGGCAGGCTTCACCACAGCCTTCTCCCAGTTCTTTTCCGTTATCAACTGAGAAAGATTTGCACCCTTCCCTTTTTTAAGCCAAATGGTTTCTGGTAGCGGAACACCTTTTTGTTCGAGCTCCTTTAAATATCCTTTGTGAAGATTCCATCTCACCGTTTTTGCTGAATTGAACAACTTCACCTTTTGGCTTTCCATTTGATCAAGCCATTGCATAAACTTTTCTGGATGGAGGTGGTAGTTCCAACACGAACGGATCACCACTAAATCAAAAGCCTTCCATTGATCAGACTCTGCATCCCACGGAAGTGGTTGCACCTCTGTGCCCTTCGACTGTAGCAAATCCACGACAGGAATATCATCGCTGGCAAACTCTGGCTTGGTGGAACAGGTAACGAAGGCGATTTTTTTGGGCATCGGATGGAGCAACTTGGGTTTTTAAGGATTCAAAAATAGGCGAATCAAGACGTCTGACTATATAAAGAGCCCTTGCCCCAAAAATAAATTTAACAAAATGCTCGGCATGCAGAATAAATTTTTTATACCTTCGTAACCACTTGAAAAGAGAAGAAACTATAGACTATCACATCAAAGCAGCTTGGCATGCCATCTCGCGCATGTACAATCAGCAGGCTATGAAGTATGACGGCACCATGTCGATTGGCTATGCGTTGCTAAATATATCATCGGAAGAGGGTGTGGCTGCAACGAAGATAGGGCCACTCATGGGATTGGAGCCACGAAGCTTGACGCGACTGTTGAAATCGATGGAAGAAAAGGGATTGATCTATCGGGAAGTTGATAAAAATGATAAACGCTCAGTAAGAGTATTGTTGACCAAAGAAGGAAGAAAGATGAAAGAAAAATCGCGTGAAACGGTATTGCGGTTTAACGATGCCGTGCGCGAAGAGGTATCCCCACAAAAATTGAATACCTTTTTTGAAGTGGTGCAGTGTATTAATCAAGTAGTAGAGAAGAATAATATTTACGAAAAAGTTTTACAATGAGATCGTTGTTCGTGGGTGGTTGTTCGTTCACCGAAGACTACTAGCCGACAACAACTAATGAACAACCAACAACCAATTATGAACCGTACCATTCGCAAAGTCGCAGTTTTAGGATCAGGTATTATGGGCTCACGCATTGCGTGCCACTTCGCCAATATTGGTTGCGAGGTGCTGCTGCTGGATATCGCCCCCAGAGAGCTGACCGATGAAGAGAAAAAGAAAAACTTAACGCTCGATCATCCTGCTGTAAAAAACAGAATAGTGAATGCGGCCTTTGACGCTACCCTCAAGGCGAATCCGGCTTCACTCTTTAATAAGAAGTTCGCTTCGCGTATCAAACTCGGTAACTTCGCAGACGACATGGCCAAAATAAAAAATGTTGATTGGACCATCGAAGTCGTTGTCGAAAACCTGGATATTAAAAAGAAAGTATACGAAGAGGTTGAAAAACACAGAACACCCGGAACGTTAATTACTTCCAATACTTCAGGCATCCCTATTCACCTGATGGGTGAAGGACGCAGCGAAGATTTTCAAAGGCATTTTGCGGGCACGCACTTTTTTAACCCTCCCCGCTACTTAAAATTGTTGGAGATCATCCCAACAGGTAAAACCGATCCAGTTGTTACAAAATTCTTGATGCACTATGGCGATCTTTTCTTAGGAAAGACGACTGTGCTATGTAAAGACACTCCGGCCTTTATTGGAAATCGCGTGGGAATTTTTGGTTTGTTGAAGGTGATCGACTCCATGCGCAAGTTTGACTTAAATGTGGATGAGGTAGATAAGTTAACCGGACCCGTCATTGGCCGGCCAAAGTCCGCTACATTCCGCACTTCGGATGTGGTAGGTTTAGATACTTTAGTGAAAGTTTCTAATAACCTCTATGCAGGATTGGTGAATGACGAGGGAAGAGAAATGTTCAAACTTCCGGAAGTAGTTACGAAGCTCGAGCAGAATAAATGGCTGGGCGATAAAACAGGCCAGGGCTTCTACAAAAAATCAAAAAATGCCAAAGGCGAAACGGAAATCTTAACCCTAGATTTAAAGACGTTAGAATACAAGCCAAAGGCAAAAGCAAAATTTGCAACACTCGAAACAACGAAGACGATTGACAATCTCAAAGATCGCTTCAAAGTGTTGTTGGCAGGAAAAGACAAGGCGGGTGATTTTTATCGCGATTGTTTTTACGGCTTGTTCCAATATGTGACCAACCGTATTCCCGAAATCAGCGATGAACTTTTCCGTATCGATGATGCCGTAAGTGGTGGTTTTGGCTGGGATCTCGGACCGTTCGAAACATGGGATGCAGTAGGTGTTGAAAAATCAATTCCACTCATGGAAGCAGCCGGATACAAACCAGCGCAATGGGTGTATGACATGCTGGCGTCTGGAAACAAAACCTTCTACAAAGCAGAAGGTGGTCAGAAGAAATACTACGACATTCCTACCAAAACCTATAAGTCAATTTCTGGAAGGGAGAATTTTATCATTCTAGAAAACAAGAGTGAGAACATCGTTTGGAAAAATGCCGATTCAAAAATTATTGATTTGGGTGATGGCGTACTCAATTTCGGCTGGCATAGCAAGAGCTTTACTCTAGGCAGTGCTGTGATTGAGGGAATGAACAAAGCCATCGACCTGGCGGAGAAAGATTACAAAGGGTTGGTGATCGGCCATCAAGGGGCTGACTTTTCTCTTGGCGCGAATTTGGGTCTAGTGTTTATGTATGCCATCGAGCAAGATTATGATGAGATCGATTTCATGATCAAGGCTTTCCAACAATCAGTGATGCGCATTCGTTACTCAGGTGTACCAGTTGCAGTTTGTCCGCAGGGCAGAACGCTAGGAGGCGGTTGTGAAATGACCATGCATGCAGACATCGCCCAGGCAGCAGCTGAAACGTATATCGGATTAGTAGAGGTAGGTGTTGGACTAATCCCCGGTGGAGGCGGAACCAAAGAATTCACCAAACGGGTAAGTGATGCGATGGAAGAAGGGGATGTGGAATTGAATGCACTACAAAATGCCTTTATGACTATTGCGACAGCAAAAGTTGCTACCTCGGCAGAGGAAGCGCGTGAGTTTGGCATTTTGAAAAAGATCGACCGTGTGTCGATGAATAAAGACAGACAGATTGTCGATGCTAAGCAAGCCGTTCTTGATCTGGTGGAAGCAGGCTATACGATGCAACCGCAAGCAAAAAATATTAAAGTGCAAGGTCGAACCGGTCAAGCGTTGTTCTTAGCAGGCTTGCAAGGAATGAAAATGGGCAAGTACATTTCAGAGCACGATGCCAAAGTTGCCAAATGGATCTCTAACATTATGTGCGGAGGCGACTTGACATCTCCACAAGAAGTGAGCGAACAGTACTTACTTGATCTGGAGAGAGAAGCGTTTTTGTCATTAACAGGTGAGAAGAAAACACTGGAAAGAATTCAGGCAATTTTAACGGGAGGGAAACCATTGAGAAATTAAGTCGTTGTTCGTTTGTGGTTGTTCGTTATTCGGGCAGCCTTTACGAACAACCAATAACTAACAACGAACAACCAAAATTATGGACGCATACATCGTAGCAGGTTTTAGAACAGCAGTTGGAAAGGCAAAAAAAGGAGGGTTTCGTTTTATGAGACCTGATGATCTGGCCTCGGATGTGATTAAGCACTTGGTGAAATCAATCCCCGGCTTAGAGAACAAAATGGTCGATGATCTCATCGTTGGCAATGCGGTTCCCGAAGCGGAGCAAGGTATGCAGATGGGTCGCATCATTTCACTGCTTGCGCTTGGTCTTGATACACCAGGCATGGTGATCAATCGCTATTGCGGATCAGGAGTGGAGGCTATCGCTATTGCGAGTCATCGCATCCAAGCGGGACAAGCCGATGTGATTATTGCCGGTGGAACAGAGTCCATGTCTTTAGTTCCGGTGATGGGTTTTAAGACGGCATTGAATTATGCAATTGCTAAAGACAATCCTACCTACTACACCAGTATGGGCTTAACGGCCGAAGAAGTATCGAAGCAATTTAACATTACTCGAGAAGAGCAAGATCAATTTTCAGTGGAGTCGCATGTGAAAGCGGCTGCAGCGTGGAAGGAGGGTAAATTCACCAATGAGGTGGTGCCCATCACTGTGAAGGAAGTATATGTGGATGAGAACATGAAAAAGCAAACTCGCGAATACGTAGTCAACAAAGATGAAGGGATTCGTGCGGACACCACTTTCGAAGGACTTTCAAAATTGAAACCCGTATTTGCGGTGGGCGGTTCTGTTACCGCTGGAAATTCATCTCAAACTTCAGATGGCGCAGCCTTTGTTGCCGTGATGAGTGAGAAGATGGTGAAGCAGCTGAATCTAAAACCCATCGCCCGCATGGTGAGTTATGCCACCGCAGGTGTTGATCCACGAATCATGGGTATAGGTCCGGTAGCAGCAATTCCTAAGGCATTAAAAATTGCCGGACTAAAATTGCAAGACATTGATTTGATTGAATTGAACGAAGCCTTTGCTGCACAATCATTAGCAGTGGTAAAAGAATTGGGCATCGATCGATCAAAACTAAATGTAAACGGAGGTGCTATTGCAGTGGGTCATCCACTCGGTTCATCAGGCGCGCGGTTGTCTGTACAACTCTTCAATGAGCTACGCAGACAAAACAAAAAATATGGAATGGTGACAGCTTGTGTAGGTGGAGGACAGGGAGTGGCGGGGATTTATGAATTGTTGAATTAATCGATGTTGGTTGTTGGTTAATCGTTGTTCGTGGCGGAAATTATTTCATATCGAGATTTAGATGTTTGGCAACAAAGCCGGCAGTTGGTAAAAAGCGTTTATCAACTCAGTAAATCTTTTCCAAAGGAAGAACAGTTTGGATTAACCAACCAATTGCGAAGAGCAGCTATTTCAGTACCTTCTAACATAGCTGAAGGATCAGGTAGGAATCATTCAAAAGACTCAATTCAATTCTTTTTCATTGCACGAGGATCGCTCTATGAAATTGAAACTCAATTGATAATAGCATCTGATTTGGAATTTATTTCTGTCGATCAGTTAGATAAAATTCTCGAACAAGTAATAAGATGTAAGAAATTAATAAATGGATTTATAAATTATTTTCAAAAGCAAACGACTAACCAACAACCAACAACGATCAACGAAATACTACAAGCATATGGAAACAACGACAGCAACTAAGAAAGCAATCAAAGGCGGTGAATTCCTCATCCGCGAAACACAGGCACATGAAATTTTCATTCCTGAAGAATTTACAGAAGAGCAAAAGATGATTGCACAGACGTGCAAAGACTTTTTGAAGCAAGAAGTATACCCGCATTTGGATTTAATTGATTCGCAGAAAGATCCCAAGTTGATGCCTTCGCTTCTTGATAAGGCAGGGGCTCTCGGACTATTGGGAACTTCTGTGCCGCAAGAACTTGGCGGATTTGGAATGGATTTTAATACGACCATGTTGGTGGCGGAAGCTGTTGGCGCTGGCTACTCTTTTGCAGTGGCCATCTCTGCTCACACAGGCATTGGCACATTGCCTATTCTGTACTATGGAAATGATGCACAAAAACAAAAATACATTCCTAAGCTGGCATCGGGCGAGTGGAAGGCGAGCTACTGTTTGACAGAACCTGATTCCGGTTCTGATGCCAACAGCGGTAAGACCAAAGCAAAATTGACTGCCGATGGGAAACATTATTTGATCACCGGTCAGAAAATGTGGATCACCAACGGTGGCTTTGCAGATATTTTTATTGTATTCGCAAAAATCGATAACGATAAAAATCTGACAGCCTTTATTGTTGAAAAGGACTTTGGTGGCATCACCATGAACGAAGAAGAAAAGAAAATGGGTATCAAGGGATCTTCTACCCGCCAGATTTTCTTCAACGATTGCAAAGTGCCGGTAGAAAATTTATTGAGTGAACGTGAGAACGGGTTTAAGATAGCAGTGAACATCCTGAACATCGGCCGTATTAAGTTGGGAGTGGGTGCGTTGGGCGGATCGAAAGGTACCATCAGTCAGGCTATCAAATATTCAAATGAGCGCAAACAATTCGGTGTCGCTATTTCCACTTTCGGGGCGATTAAACATAAGATAGCCGAAGTAGTAACAAAGATTTTTGCATCTGAGTCGGCACACTATCGTGCTTCACAAAATATTGACGATGCGTATGATGCTTTGGTAGCGGGAGGCATGGAGAAAGGCCAGGCTCGATTAAAATCATTGGAAGACTTTGCCATAGAGTGTGCCATTTTGAAAGTACATGGAAGCGAAGTGTTGGATTTTTCTGTAGACGAAGGTGTCCAGATTTACGGAGGCATGGGCTTCTCTGCAGAGGGCCCGATGGATCGCGCCTATCGTGATGCACGCATCAACCGCATCTTTGAAGGCACGAATGAAATCAACCGACTACTCACAATCGACATGCTGTTAAAACGTGCGATGAAAGGCACATTGGATTTGATGACGCCCGCCATGGCTGTACAGAAGGAATTGACTTCCATTCCTGATTTTGGTGCAAGTGACGATACTGTGCTATTTGCAAAAGAAAAAAAGGCAATCGCGAATTTGAAGAAGGCAGGTCTCATGGTTTCGGGTGCAGCCATTCAAAAGTTTATGATGAAGCTTTCGGAAGAGCAGGAGATATTGATGAACCTGGCTGATATGCTCATTGAGGGCTACGTTGCCGAGTCGGTGATTTTGCGAGTGGAAAAATTAGTAGGTGTGCGTGGAGAGAAAGCCTGTGAAGTAGAAATTGCGATGGCCATGATTTATCTGCACCACGCAATTGAAAAGGCAGCGGGTGCAGGCAAGCAAGCCATCTATGCGTTTGCCGAAGGAGACGAGTTGCGCTTTATGATGCTCGGCTTGAAACGCTTCACCAAGATAGATGCCTACAACTTAAAAGAAGCGAGACGCAAAGTAGCGAACCACGCAATTGGAAAAGGAGAGTATCCTTTTTAGACGCAAGACATAAGTAGTAAGACACAAGAAAAGCCTGGGAGAAATTTCAGGTTTTTTGTTTTTGGGTTAGTTCTTCCAACTTTTAGAGGCTGTAAATTAAACTGTGTCAAAGAAGGAAAACAACCAACTTTGACACGATATGAAAAACGAAGAACAATTCAATTTAGAAGAGATCAGAAAGAAAGCCCTTGAGCAGTTCCGCTCGGGCAAATCGTTGTACGGCAAAGATGGGGCGTTCGCCCCGATGTTCAAGAGTTTTTTGGAAGCCGCTCTCGAAGGTGAGCTTGATGCGCACCTTGACGTTGATGAGCGCAAAGAGGGCAACCGTAAAAACGGCAAGGGCAGCAAGACATCTGATCTGCGCAACCGTGGTGTGGCCGATATTTTGATTGCTTGTATTGATAACCTCAACGGTTTCGCTGAGGCCATCCAAAGCACTTTCCCTAAAGTAGAAGTGCAAAGTTGCATTGTACACCAGGTACGCAACAGCCTCAAGTATGTGGCCAGTAAAGATCAAAAACCTTTCTTGAGTGATCTGAAAGAAGTGTACCGTGCAACCACCAAAGAATTGGCCGAACAACAGCTTGATGTGTTGGATAAAGCATGGGGCAAGAAATATCCGTTGGTCATTTACAGACCCAACTTTTAGTAGAGTGCTCGAGAATTAACGAGTTGCTACGGTTGAGGATAAAGTTAAATGCTTCTTTAGGGTACGCATTAATTCTCTTTTCTTCTCTTCAGCTAAAGAACTTAAAGCAACAGAACCAATTAATAGTTCACTGAGTTCTTCCACGCGCTCATTGTAGTAAATAGATCTTGCGCGTTCTAGTCTATCGGCACACAAAACCCAATCGTGCTGATTGTAGGCAACAACAGCTTGATTGAAAAAAAGTAACCCACTCAATTGAAGTGGATTTACTTCTCTAAATAAATTAGCTTGATAGCGGTAGTAATTGTCTTTATCTACATTTGCCATTAATTGATTTTGACGGTACTTCGACAAACTTCTTTCTACCTCTTTTGCATTGGTTTTAATTCCTGCAATCCGATCGGTTGTTTCTAGTAGTATTTGCTTTGTGGGGGTATCTATCAAAAGAAAAATATGGTAATTGGTTTCAATTATTTTGTAGGTAAATCCAAGTTCGCCTAAAACAACACTGAAAAAAGCAGTACCACTTAAGCAGTCATAGTTACCAACTTCAAGAACTTCGTTAAACTGCGAGTAAGCTTTATAGTTTCTTAAAAACTTTTTATGCGACTTGCTTACTACCTTTTTAAAAAAAAGAATCTCGCTCTTATAATGCACTCTCTTTTCTTTCAACTCATTAACAAATCCAATAAGTTCTTTTTCATACAAGCCCTCTGATGATTGTGGCATGGTTTCTAACAAAGCCGTAAAGACACTGCTCTGAGCAAAGGAAATTTGCCATGCCATCCAAAAGAGAAAAGTAAAAGCAACCCTCATTGTTATCTGAATATTACTAATGTTAATGTAAACTTAACAATTTGGTAACATTGAGCAAATTCCGACAGTCTTTTTTTAGATCAAGCTGATTAAAAATTAATATATTAGCCTAAAACCTTCCTAATAATGCTTGAAGTGACCACAGAAGCCACGGAAATCGCCTCCATCTTTATAAACCTTCGCCATACCAGTATTTCTAAAAGACACTTGCCTGTAAGGAAAAGAAAGGAGCAATTGCGCAGCCTGGAAGAGTTTCTGCTCAAAAACAGAGAGCGGATTCAGCAAGCAGTAAATACCGATTTCAAAAAACCGTTTATGGAGGTAGATTTATCTGAACTCTATCCGGTTTTGGGTGAAATCCGCCATGCTATTGCCCATCTTGACGAATGGACGGGTCCTAAAAAAGTAGATGCACCTATTACCTATTTTGGCACCCGCTCAGAAATCAGGTACGAGCCAAAGGGTGTTTGCTTAATCATTGCACCATGGAACTACCCGTTTAGCCTTTGCTTTGGCCCGCTTATTTCTTGCTTGGCTGCGGGCAACACAGCTATTATCAAACCTTCTGAAATTACGCCAAATACCTCAGCGCTCATATCAGAGTTAGTATCAGAATTTTTTGATAAAAATGAAGTTGTTGTTGTAGAAGGCGGGCAAGAAATATCGACAGAACTTTTAAATCTTCCGTTCGATCACATTTTTTTTACGGGCAGTCCGGCTGTTGGCAAGATAATCATGCGGGCTGCAGCCGAAAACCTTACTTCGGTAACGCTCGAATTGGGAGGGAAATCACCAACAGTTGTTGATGAAACGGCAAACATCTCATCGGCAGCCAAACGGATTGCATTCGGAAAATTTTTAAACAACGGGCAAACTTGCATTGCGCCCGATTATGTGCTCGTTCACGAAAACGTAAAAGATGAGTTTATAAAAAATTTAAAAAGCCACACGCTTGCTCTATTTGGGGAGGATGGAAAATTAACAGAATCATCGCCCAGTTACTCGCGAATGGTTAACTCCAAGCATTTTTTGCGGGTGCAACAATTATTAAATACTGCCATTGCCGATGGCGCCACGGTAGAATTTGATGGAACTATCAACGAGGCAACAAATTTTTTCCCGCCTGTCATTCTATCTAATGTATCGCTCCACTCTAAAGTTATGCAAGAGGAGATCTTTGGCCCCGTGCTGCCCATTGTCTCTTATAAAAACGAAGATGAGGTAATTGAACTAATCAACAGTAAAGAAAAACCATTGGCGCTTTATATTTTTAGCGAACGAAAAAGTTTTCGACAAAAAATAGAGCGTTCAACATCTGCAGGCACGGTGTGCCTCAACGAATGCGTCATTCAATTTACGCATCCTAATTTGCCCTTTGGCGGGGTGAATAATAGCGGCATTGGCAAATCGCACGGGTATTGGGGCTTCTTAGAGTTTTCAAATCAGAAACCCATCTTAAAGCAACTCACTCGCTTTTCGTCCATTAGTTTGGTATACCCACCCTTTAGGCCAAAACTAAAAATGATGATTGATATGATGTTGAAGTATTTTTAATACAAACTTCATATAGAAAAGATTATCCGCTCGTTATCGAATACAACTCATTCGTTCAATTGCTTAACTTTGCATTATTGTCTATAGGCTCGTTAAGATGGCTTAGTATCAAACAACCTTAAAGAACTTGATTACTTATGAAAATGATTAAAAAAATTTCTATTGGCTTTGGTATTTTCTTATTGGTGCTAATTGCGGCAGCAATGATTTTGCCACGTGTATTCAAAGATGATATTAAAGCGGCCATCGACAAACAATTGGCCGCGAGCATCAATGCCGATGTGGTTTTTGATGCCAATGATTTTAGCCTAACCGTTTTTAGAAATTTTCCTAACATTACCGTAGAAGTACAAAAACTAGGTGTGTTTAATCGCGCTCCTTTTGAAGGCGAACACCTATTTATTGTAGAACGATTTGATGTCGAGATTAACTTGGGCGATGTTCTTTTTGGTGATCAGCTACGCATTAAAGGAATCTCTTTAGTTCGCCCACAAATAAATGTAAAAGTGTTGAAAGACGGCAGGGCAAATTACGACATCGCCATTCCTTCTGCCGATACCGTAAAAGAAACATCAGCAGAGCCCGCTAAGTTTTCGTTTGGCATCGATCATTGGGAAATTGTAGAGGGAGAATTGGTATACGATGATGCTACCATGCCATTCTTTACTTCGCTAAGGGGTTTGAACCACTCTGGAAGTGGAAACTTTAACGATCAGGCTTTTGACCTCACCGTTAAAACCGTTGTTGATTCTGTCACGCTTTCGTATGGAGGCAATCAGTACATCACTAACAAACGCGCAGAGGTAAATGCCACCATTGGAATTAGCGAAGCGTATACCAAATATGCACTGAAAGATAACCTTGCCAAGCTGAATGATTTTGCCATGAGCGCAGAAGGCTGGGTAAAAATGGCCGACAAAGACATTAACATGGATTTAAGTTTCAAGAGTCCCGACAATTCGTTTAAGAGCTTGTTGTCATTAGTGCCGGGTATGTATTCTAAAGATTTTAATAAGATAGAAACCAAAGGCGATTTGGCGTTCAATGGTTTTGTAAAAGGCACGTTCAACGAAAAGCAAATGCCTGCCTTCAATCTTGGCTTGCAAATTAAAGAGGCGATGTTCAAGTACCCCGATCTGCCAACGGCTGTGAACAACATTAACATGGATTTACTGATTGATAATAAAACCGGTGTGACTGCCAACACGATTATTGATTTGAAAAAACTGCATTTGGATTTTGGCAGCAATCCGGTTGACGCTAAAATGTTAATTGAAAACCTGAAAGACTACCGAATGGATGCAGATATAAAAGTAAAATTAAATTTGACGGAGTTAAGCAAAATGTTCCCCATGAATGGGATGGAAATGAAAGGTAAGTTTACAGCCAATGCCAAAGCGAAAGGGGTTTACGATAGCATTAAGAAAATAATTCCTGCATTGGATATTGCGATGGCACTCGATAACGGATATATAAAAGCATCTCAATTTCCACTGCCGATAGAAGATTTGCATTTTACTTCTACTGTTAAAAATACATCAGGTAAAATGGCAGAGACATTCATTACCGTAAAAGATTTTAACATGATGATGGAAGGCGAAAAATTTACAGCCGACTTGTTACTACAAAATTTAGATGATTACACTTGGGACTTAAAAGCAAATGGCGGTATTGACATCGAAAAGATGACCAAAATATTCCCCGTAGAGGGCATGACCTTGGCGGGAAAAGTGAAAGCCAACATTGAAACAAAAGGCAAATATTCAGATGTAAATGCCAAGCGTTACGATAAGCTGCCTACCAGCGGCTCGGCTTCGTTGAAAGATTTTAAGTTCAGCTCAAAAACATTGCCGTATGCTGTTACCATTACCGAATCGCAAGCAGTTTTCAATCCTCAAAAAATTGAAATGAAAAATACAAGTGGAACTATTGGCCGCAGCGATTTTAGTGCCGATGGTTCGGTGAGCAATTATATTGGCTATGTATTTGGCAAGGAAACAATCAAAGGAAATGTAAATTTCAATTCTACACTATTAGACTTAAATGAGTTTATGACCGATAGTGGTGAGCCAGCCAAAAAAGATTCTGCCTCTTCATATGGTGTAATTCCCATCCCTGCAAATATCGATTTCATACTTCACTCCGATATCAAAACCGTGAAGATGATGGACTATACTATCAGCAACGCACTGGGCGATGTAATTATAAAAGATGGCGTAGCCAATTTGAATGGAGTAAAATTCAATATGCTGGGAGGTGCTTTCGCGATGAATGGTTCGTACAATACCAAAGACATCAATCACCCTAAATACGACATGGCTTTAAAGATCGATAACCTAGCCATTCAACAAGCCGCTGCTTCATTTTCTATTATTAAAACCTATGCTCCAATAGCCGGATTAGTAAATGGGAAATTTGGAACCGACTTTAAAGTAAGCGGAGAGCTCGGCCAAGACATGATGCCTAAAATGAATACGGTAAGTGGCTCAGGGTTAATAAAAATTGCGGAGGCTGTTCTTACAAAATCTAATCTAGTATCGGGCTTAACATCACTAACGAAATTAAACAACACAGATAATGTTTCATTAAAAGATGTGCTGATGTCTGCCTCGATTAGCGATGGCCGGTTGAGCGTGAAACCATTTAATGTTAAAGTGGGTAATTATGCAACCACTATTAGCGGAAGCACGGGCTTAGATAAGTCGATTGACTATACACTTAAAATGATGGTGCCTGCGGGAAACCTTGGGTCGCAGTTTAATAGTTTTCTAAACCCAGGGGCAGGAGCCAACTCAGAAGTTGCGTTGCCTATTACGCTGGGCGGCACTATGACTTCGCCAAAGTTTTCGCTCAACACGCAAGAGCAAAAACAACAAGCTAAAGAAGCGGTGACAAACGTGGCCAAAGAAAAGGGTAAAGAGGCACTGCAAGATTTAACTAAAAATACACCTGCAAAAGATTTGGTAAACAATATTTTGGGAGGTGGCGCAAAGAGCGACACAACTAAAGTGAAAGACAGCACCAAAACAGACCCGCTCAAAGATGCGCTTCAAAACAAACTGAACAGTTTTTTTAAGAAGAAGAAAAATTAGACTTCGCTTTTGGTGTTCTTTTTTGTTGTGCCTACCGCATGGCTCATTATTGATCCTGAAGAGTACCTTCAGGATCATTTCACCTTGTTCAATCGATCCCCTGTAAAATATCCCTCCTTAATCAAAGTCATTAGCTGATCTGCTGATGGGTTTATTTGATAAAAGGTATCGTCTTTTGTTTTGATTTCTTTTACCAATAATTTTTTGCCAAGCTTCTTAAGTATTTCTTTTCTTTTTAGATCGTCTTTCAAATCAATCGACAAAAAGCGGATATCTCCAGAGGGTTCCTGTTGAACCAATCGCAATACCCATTGCCCTTCTGATTTAAAATTAACGAAGTAATAATTTTGATAAAACTTAATTACGAGCGTATCGCTTAAAACACCGCGGTTCAGCCAGTCCTTATCGTTCTTATCTTTAAAATGATAGCCCCACGATTCGACAATCAGCGTATCAGAAAACTCGCCCGTAGTTTTATCGAATGTTTGATACGTGCCGCGCAATGGAGGCGGAATTTCTTTTAGTGGAGCAACCCCTTTAGGTTGAGCCTCCGTAAACGAAACTTCTTTACACGAATAAAGAAGAAAAGACCAAAAGACAATCAACGTTAGTAACTTCATATGCAATTATATAAAATTCAACTTATCTTTTATCCAACCAAAAAGTTACTGTTTTTATAGGCCGGGTTGGGATATTTGTAAAATCCCTCACCCGATTTTTCACCCAGCTTGCCTTGGTCGATGTAACGCTTCAACAATTCAGCAAAAGCTCTGGAGGATGAATCAGACCTGTCTTTTGTCACGCGCCAAGCGGTATCTAATCCCACATTATCTAAAATGCCAAATGGACCCATGGGCATGTTAAAGTTCACCATCCACGATTTGTCTATATCTTCAATGCTGCCCACATCGCTGGTCTTCAATTTTCCAGCCGCTCCAATCAATGCCATGAGCATAAAATTAAACATATACCCTGGCGACTCTCTTTTCACAAAAACAGGAACCTGGTTGAGCCTCTTGCCAAAATCAAAAAGCAATGACACGATTTCAGGATCGGTGCCCGGGTGTGGCATGATGTCTACTACACGTGCTGTAAACACGTCATGAAAATGAAATGCACAAAATTTCTCAGGCCGGCCTGAAATGGTAGCAAATTGCGAAGGCAACAAATAAGAAGTGTTGGTAGTGAAGATTGTTTGGGGGGGTGCCAGCTCACCGAATTGTTTCCAAACTTTTTGTTTGATGCTCACTTCTTCGGTTACGCTTTCGCTGATGATGTCGGCATCTTTCACCGCCTCTGATGGATTGGTTGTGAATTTGATTCGCCCAAGAATTGAAGGCTTATCTTCTTCCTTAATCATTCCTTGCTTGGCTGCGTACTTCAACACTTTATGCATCACTTTGAGAGATTGTTCTAATGCAATTTCGTGGATATCATAAACCGTAACAGAGTATTTCGAGATGGCAGCTTGCAAACCAATTCTACTTCCAAGCGTTCCAGCACCAAGAATGAGGACGTTTTTTATTTCTTGCATAGTTGATTCGGTGATGTGTTGATTCGATGATTCGTTCGTTTCAAAATTAACTTCATCAACGAATTATCAAATCAACGAATTAAAAATGGCTTTCCTTGCATTCTCCCCACATGCTCTAATCACATGAATCAATGAAGCAAACCGTGGGTCTTGTGTGTGTCCTTGCTTGTAGCGATAGTAAATCTGCTGGCAAATCACTCCCACTTTGAAACTTCCGAAGACATAATAAAAAACAATGTTATCAATGTTGGTTTGAGATTTTTCAGCATAGTACTGAGCCATTTCATGGCGCGTCATGTTGCCGGACATCCATGTTAGATTGAACGGCTTCAATGCATCGGAGTCATTTGCCTGCGCCCAATACGCGAGTGTAGTTCCCAAATCCATCAGCGGGTCGCCTATGGTAGCCATCTCCCAATCCAAAATTGCTTTAATTTCGGTGAGGTTATCGGGATTCAGCACGAGGTTATCGTACTTGTAATCGTTGTGGATAAGCGAAGCCCTCGCAGAGGCAGGAATATTTTTTTGCATCCAATCTGCTGCTTCGTTCATGGCGGCAATGTCATCGGTTTGTGCATTGAAGTAACGCTTCGTCCATCCTTCCACCTGGCGCTGGACGTAGCCTTCGGGTTTACCCAATTGGTTGAGCCCAGAAGAATCTAAATTAAGTTGATGAAGCTGTACCAATTGATCAACAGTAGCTCTTGATAATTGATTGAACGTTGATGGTCCTATCGTCATCCCTTTGGGCACACGGTTTCGAAGGATGACCCCGTTTACCCGTTTCATTAAATAAAACTTTGCACCAATGATATTTTCATCGCCACAAAGCAAAACGGGTTCAGGCGCTTTGGTAAAACCAGCCTTTCGCAAAAGTGACAACACGTTGTATTCGCGCTCCATATCGTGTGCGGATTTGATATTAGCACCGAAGGGCGGCCTGCGTAAGATGTATTCTTCTTTCTCAGCTTGGATTAGATAGGTGAGATTGGAGTAGCCGCTTGGAAATTGTTGGATAGAAATTTCATTTGATAGTACAAGTTGTTCCTTCAAGTAAGCGGATAGCTTCTCCGTATTCAGTTCTTCGCCTACGCGGATGGAGGAGGGTTGGTCGAGCATATTTATTTCTCTAAACCGTAATTTTTCAATAAGGCCTTCGCCAGCGACACTTTATGCACTTCATCAGGGCCATCGTAAATTCTCGCGCCACGTTCATGCCGATACCAAAATGAAAGGAGTGTGTCGTCTGTTATTCCAAGAGCTCCGTGTACTTGAATCGCTTTGTCTAGCGTTTTCATCAGCACATCCGCTACAAAAAACTTGATGGTCGATATTTCTTCTTTGGCGGCCTTTGCTCCAGCTAATTCCATTTTGTGAGCTGTATGCAGTACCATCAGCCGCGCGGCATTGATGTTGGCTCGGCACTCGGCAATCCATGCCTGAATGATTTGTTGTTGGCCCAAGAATTTATGGTCGCTCAACTTGCGGGTAGCCGCTCGACTGCACATCAAGTCAAATGCCCGTTCGCAAATACCAATCCAGCGCATGCAATGATGAATGCGCCCAGGCCCGAGTCGCGCTTGGGCCAAGGCAAAACCTTGCCCTTCCTGCCCAATCAAATTGGAGACAGGGACTTTACAATTTGTAAACCGGACTTCCGCATGACTAAAATAATCTTCACCTGCTTCGCCCATAATGGAAATGTTGCGCACTAACTCAAAGCCCGGGTTATCCAACGGCACTAAAATCATGCTGGCACGGAGATAAGGATTTATATTTTGTGCGTCCGTTACCGCCATCACAATCGTAAAGTGTGCACCATCGGCAGCAGTGGTAAACCATTTATGGCCGCTGATGACGTAGTGCTCTCCCTCGCGAACAGCAGTGGTAGCCATGTTCACCGGGTTTGATCCGGCAAACTCTGGCTCAGTCATGGCAAAGCACGACCGAATCTCGCCATTCATGAGAGGGTGCAAATATTTCTTCTTCAATTCCGCGGAAGCAAACTGATGCATCAATTCCATGTTCCCAATGTCCGGAGCATTGCAATTAAAAATCAAGTGACCCAACGGGGAAGTGCCCAACACCTCACTCACTTGCGCAAACTCCATTAGGTTTAATCCCACGCCACCTTCTTCAGGCGATAAATGTGGCGCAAATAGTTTTTGAGCTTTAGCTTTTTCGCGCAAGTTTTTGATAACGGGCAGCGACTCGCGAAATGGTTTGGTGATGATGCCCAACTCGATGGGGTACACTTCCTTTTTCAAGAAATCTTGGTATTGCGGAAGAAGAGGTTTTAGCTTTTCGGTGAGGAAGAGTTCGGTCATAGAGCTATGGGGAAAATGAAAGTTAGATGATTCCACGCAAAGGCGCAAAGACGCCAAGGGTTTTAGCAGCAGTAATTCAATTTTAACAAAACTTTGCGCCTCTGCGTCTTTGCGTGAGATTAACTTTTGGCACGCACCGTCTATCAATAAATCAACGGCATTTTTCCCAATTTTAATTACCTTACCAATCCGTTAATGAAAAAACTGTTCGCGATAGGATTGGTCTCTCTTTTCTTGCTCCACTTTGCGGGCGTGTACACCTATTTTGGGGTTCGACTGATGGCCATTCGGCAAGAGATGAGAGAACTTTTAAAAGCTACACCTGATGAAGAACTGGAATTGATTCGGTTAACAAAATCTGAATATGAAAAATCTTTGCATGAAGAAGATGAGCTAGAACTAAACGGCAAAATGTATGACATTGCCCGAGTGCAGGTGAAAGACGGTGTCTACTTTGTGTATGCCTTGAATGATGGCGCAGAAGATAACTTGCTCAGCTTTCTAGATGAAGTACTCAAGCGTTCGTCTTCCGATAAAAAGCCTGTGCCCTCGCAGCTAATAAGTTTTATGAATTGGGTTTATCTACCCGTGCAGAACGATTTTAAGTTTTCGTCTAAGTTAATTTCTAGTGGTGAAACACACTATTTAGATTTGTACGCTGCCATCACTTCGGTCGTTGAGTCTCCTCCTCCCCGAGTTTAATTATTCATTTTTCGTTTCCCTTATTTTCAAAGTTCAGAGCAAAAAATTCAATTTGAATTGACTGGACTGGACTTATATTCTATTTAATAAACTTTTACTAAAGATGAAAAAACGTCTATCAATCATATTGATTTCAATTTCTACGTGTGCTTGGTCGCAATATGCCGAGCCAGAAGAGAACGATACGCTCAAGTTGCGCTACTTAGATGAAGTAGTTGTGTCTGCCAATCGCATAGCTGAGCAGCGCAGAACGGTGGCGCAACAAATTTTTGTTATCCGACCTTCTACCATTAAAGCATTCAACGCACAAACGACTGCAGATCTTTTGCAGAATACTGGCTTTGTGGCCATGCAGCGGAGTCAGCAAGGGGGCGGTAGTCCAATCTTGCGAGGCTTCGAGGCGAGCCGAGTTCTTTTAGTTGTAGATGGCGTGCGAATGAACAACGCCATCTATCGCGCGGGTCACTTGCAAAATGTGTTGCGGATAGATAATAATAATCTCGATCATGCAGAAGTATTACTTGGGCCATCTTCGACCGTGTATGGTAGCGATGCATTAGGTGGCGTAGTTCATTTTTACACACGCAATCCAGAACTCGCCATCAATGGAAATAAGAGCAATACAAAAGGAGAAGGTTTTGTGAGGCTCGGTTCTGTTAACGATGAAAAAGCGTTTCACTTTGATGTGAATGTGGCGGACGACCGATTGGGTTCATTTACTTCTTTTACGATTAGTGATTTTGGTGATTTGCGCATGGGCAAAGAAAAGAATCCCCTTGCTGATAAGGTAAATGGCTATCGCGGTAAATATGTACAGCGTGCTGCTGATAATTTGAGTGATGTACTACTTGTTAACCAGGATTCAACCATTCAAAAATTCAGTGGCTATCGCCAATGGGATTTACTGCAGAAGTTTCTCTACAACGCAAACGACCGCGTGAGCCATACACTAACTTTTCAATACTCTAATACAACCAATGTACCCCGTTACGATCGGTTGACGGATTCAGGCACGGGTGGCATTGGGTTACGTACGGCTGAATGGAATTATGGGCCAGAAAAACGGTTTATGGGAAGCTACTCGATTAAAGTGAGCGATCTTGGAAAGTGGGCAGATGGCATGAACGCTACTGCTAGCTATCAAGATGTAGAAGAAGGTAGGATCACCAGAAACTTTAACAGCAATAATAGAGATACCAGGGTAGAGAAAATCAGCGTATACGGGTTAACGATTGATTTCAATAAGGACATCAATGGACATAAAATTCGATATGGCTTTGATGGCCAATACAATGTTTTGAATTCGACTTCAACAAGGACAAACATCGTAACGCAAGGTATTACCGGAGTTAGCACTCGCTATCCAGATGGCGATAACATTATGGGACTTTACGCGCTATACCTTACTCACACCAAAGAAATAGCACAAAATTTATTTATAAATGATGGGGTTCGCTTTGGGTACAGCAACCTTTTCTCAAGTTTTAACAGCCAATTATTTTTTGCTTTCCCTTTCAAAAGAATAAGTCAAGAAAATACCTTTGCGAGCGGAAACATCGGATTAGTGTATACTCCGGCTGAATGGAAGTTTTCGATCATGGGAAGCACGGGTTACAGAGTTCCTAATTTAGATGATCTCACAAAAGTGTTTGATACGGCTACTGGCACACCCGCTGCACCGCCAAATACTCCAGCAAAAAATGGAATTTTGGTTATCCCAAATGAAAACTTGGGGCCTGAAAAAACAATTAACTTAGATGTAAGCGTAACCAGATTGCTTGGTTCAATAGGCCGAATAGAAGCAGTTGGTTATTACACAAAGTTCATTGATGCTATTGTTGTTTTACCAACTACTTATAATGGTCAATCAGTGGTTACATACAACGGATTTCCTGCGGATGTAAAATCAAGCCAAAATGCTTCCAATGCATACATTTATGGATATTCGTTAAATGGCCGCTTCGATATTACCAAACAGGTTTCTTTTACTGGATCTTATAACTTTACCTATGGACGTGTTGTAAATCAGGGAAGCACAGAATCGCCATTAGATCATATTGCACCTAACTTTGGAAGAGGTGGGTTTCTTTATGCAACCCCAAAACTACGTGCGGAAGCATTTATAAATTTTAGCCTAGAAAAAAGCTTGGGCGATTACAGTAGTAGTGGTGAAGATAACCTCCAATATGCAACGCCTACTGGAATGCCGGGTTGGTATACCATTAATCTCCGCGGTTCGTATGAGATTAACAAAACCTTTTTGTTGCAAGCAGGCATTGATAACCTAATGGATATTCAATACCGCACTTTTGCCTCGGGCATTAATTCGCCAGGTAGAAATATATTCGGAACGCTACGAGTACGGTTTTAATTTTTACGGCTTGTGTGCCTAAGTAATGAATCATTCACTACTTAGGCACAAAGCTAAAATTTGCCTCAAAAAATCATTGAATATCCATCGCCACTTAGTTTTTGATGGCCTGCTGTTTTGGATTTTGTAAAGGCTACAATTTGTGCCATAAGTTCTTTCGCATGTTAATTGGCCATGAAGTTAATGAATGGCTCGATGCTTTCTTGCTCACGCGATTGGGTAATGGCTGAGATATAAGTTGCTCGATCGGCTGCGTTCACTAAAGTAAGTGGTTGATGATGATATGCCTGAATATAATTCATCACTAAGCGTGACGTACGATCGCTGCCATCTGTGAAGGGATGAATACTCACAAGATCGAAATGGGCTGTGAATGATAAGCGAAGAATCCATTCTTCAAATTTACGAAAGAGCAACATTACCCATCATGCCGCAATGCCTTTATAGGATTAGATAACGAAGCCTTCAGCGATTCGTAGCCAACGGTGATCAACGTAATCAACGCTACCAAGCCAACTACGCCACCAAACACCCACACCGATAAACTGGTTTGATACACAAAGCTTGATAACCATTGACTTGATAAATAATAGGCTATCGGCAGTGCTATTAAACAGGCTAATAACAACAACTTTGCAAACACCCATAGCAACAATAACAAAATCTGAAAACTGCTTGCACCCATGCTTTTGCGAATGCCTATCTCTTTGGTGCGCTGCCCCGACATGAAAGACGCTAACCCGTACAATCCCACGCAAGTGATTAAAATAGCCAGCCATGAAAACTTTTCTGTTAGGTTTGCCACTTTTGTTTCATTCTCATACATTCTACCAAACTCTTCGTCTACAAACCAATAGTCAAATCCATATTGGGGAAAATTGGTCTTCCAGATTTTCTCTATCGAAGAAATCTTCTCTTGCATTTTGCCAGCAGGCAAACGCACGTGAATGATGCGATCAAACAAATGTGGCTTGGGTGAAATAGCGAGTGGCTCGATTTTCTTGCGCATAGATTGGTATGGAAAATCCTTCACGACACCAATCACAATTCCGGTAATGGGTGCCTTGGTAGAATCAGGTGCTTGGTAGCCCATTACATAATCGGGCCTTACGATTGTTTTACCCACGGCTTGTTCGGGCGAGAGTTTCAATACTTTTAATGCGGCTTCGTTGAGCAGCACTGCCATCGAATCGGCCAGATTCTTTGAATCAAAATCGCGGCCAGCAATTAGTTCGAGGCCAAATGTTTTCGGAAAATCAAAATCTCCATTTAGTTGAAACCACTCGTGTTTGTCTTCATTGATATCGGGAAACTGCATTTGCATATTGATAGGGCCGAAGTAATCGAGGCGCGGCAAATGATTGGCAAGTGTAATATCTTGAATTTGTGGATCGGATAACAATTGATTCTTAAAGGTAAGATATTGTTGATCGTTGGCTTGGCCATTAAATCCGCCATAGCGAATGGAAACGATTTGTTTGCCCGCTTCATTCAACTTTGAATTTTTCAGCAAATCCATTTGGCGCACAATAATCACTGTGCCCGCCAGCAGCGTTACGGCTACCGCAAATTGAAGCGTGGTTAAAAATTGTCGAAAACGAGTAGAACCTTTTCCAAAAGCAAACTTTCCTTTTAATACTGCGGCCGGCTGAAAGCCTGATACAAACAACGCGGGATAGCTGCCTGCCAATATCGTTACTAAAACAGTAATACCTGCAATGATCAACAGCATTTGGCCATTGAAGATGTGAGCAAACGTGAATGTTTTACCCGTAAGCTGATTGAATTGAGGTATAAAAAATACGACCAAGAGTAACGCGATTACAGCAGCCATTAATACCAAGACAAACGACTCCATCATGAATTGAAAAAACAATTGTGGACGAATGCCCCCAAATGTTTTGCGAAGGCCAATTTCGCGGGCACGGCTGGCCGATTTTGCCGTTGACAAATTAATGTAATTGATACAGGCCACTACCAAAATCAGTAACGCAATGGTGATGAACACATACATATAACTGATGTCGGCCATTTTGTGATCGATTGTCCAGTCCATTTCTTTATCAAAATGGATAGCCGTGATTTTTCTAATCACGGGTGTGAACTTAATGTCCCATTTATTTTTTGCAATAATTTCATTGGCGCGCTTTTGCAAATCATTTTTGATGGTTTCAATTTTCGTGGGGTCGTTGCACACAAAGTAAGATTGCGTCCAAAAACCATTGTTGCCATCGCCCATTGAGGTGCTTAAAATATTCTCTAGATCTTGAACGAAGGGCTTGAGTGCAAGAATATTTAAAATATACTTCGGATTAATATGCGAATTAGAAGGTAAATCTTTCATCACGGCAGTTACAATCATCTCTACATTTTGGCCGTTGGTTGCTTGGTGCGAAACGGTTACGGTTTTATTAATAGGATCGTCATTGCCGAATAATTCTTTGGCAGATGATTCCGTCAATATCATGGAATTGATTTCTTTCAATGGATTGACCGCTGCGCCTTTTACAATCGGCATGTAAACGATATCGGTAATCGAGGCTTCCGCCCAAATAATATCTTCTGTTAAAATAATTCTTTCTTTGGCGGTGTAGCCTACGCTGGTGGGCATGCCCCACGATACATAGCTGGTTATGCCCTCAATGCCTCCGTAATTAGATTTTATATAATTGTCCCAACCAGCAGGCGCGTAGGGTTGCGCTTCGGTGTTGCCATTGGGAAATTGAACTTTATAACCCATGCGGTAGGTATTTGCCGCGTTGGGGTGCATGGTATCGAAGGTGAGTTCGTCCTTTACATATAGCAAAATGAAAAGCGCAGCGGCAAGCCCCAACGCTAAGCCGAACAAATTTACAATCGTATAAGCGCGTTGCCTAACGATGTTTCGGAATGCGAGGAGAAGGTAATTGAAAATCATAAACTAGGGATTGATGTTGGATTTACACAATTCATTACATCGCTTACGCTAAGGTAGCCGCAGAGTTACTCTCCAAACTGTTTCTGTGACAATTCTTTACATCTTTTTTGGGTATGATGTAAAAAGAACTATACGGCAGTTTCAAATTCAACATCTCTCACTCAACTAAACGAGTAAGTTTGCACAACTAAATCCGTGGTTCGTGTCCCCACGAAACACAATATTGCCTTCGTATCTCAATGCAAATATCTTTTGTTACCTTTATTGCCTGTTTTGAAACGACTACTGTCCATATCGCTTTTGCTTTTGTATATCAATTCGTTTACTGAGTTGCATGAGTTACTTCGCCTGCCTATTTTGTTAGAGCATTATTTCGAGCATAAAGAACTGACTTCCGAAATTTCTTTTGTCGAGTTTTTAACGATGCACTACAACACTGATGTAAACCATGACGAGCATGATGGAGAACTTCCCTTCAAAGCCCCCGGTCATAGTTTTGTAGCTCACAGTGTAGCGTTGCCTTGTTCAAAAATAATCCCATCGTTTTTATGTGGAATGACAAACATTACCCATTCTTTCTTTTATAACGAATCATTTTTCGCTTCTCCTTCGGTTCCTATTTTTCAACCACCGCAAATAGGTTAGAATCAAACTAGCTCAAGCATCCATCGCCTTCGTTGAGATTGAGCCAACATTTTCTATTCATTCTATTTTTCAACTGCACTCATTATGCTTAGTAGCATCATTTCCTTTTCGATAAGGAATAAATTAATTATTTCTATGCTTACCCTTGCGCTAGTCGTTTGGGGAAGCTACTCGCTAACACAATTGCCCATTGACGCTGTACCCGATATAACCAACAATCAAGTTCAGGTAATCACGGTTTCTCCATCGCTGGCAGCTCCCGAAGTAGAGCGGCTCATCACCTTTCCGATAGAGCAAACAATGGCTACAATTCCGGGTATTACTGAAATGCGTTCGTTTTCTCGCTTTGGTCTTTCCGTAGTTACGATTGTTTTTACAGATGCCACCGATGTGTATTGGGCAAGGCAGCAGGTGAATGAGCGGTTTGCTTCGGCCAAAAATGCAATACCTACTGGTGCAGGCAGTCCAGAGCTAGCACCACTTTCTACCGGGCTAAGTGAAATTTATCAATACACACTTCGCACCAAAAAAGGATATGAGAAAAAGTACGATGTAACAGAACTGCGCACAATGCAAGATTGGATTGTGCGAAGGCAACTACTCGGCACCGAAGGCGTAGCCGATGTAAGCAGTTTTGGTGGTCATATCAAGCAGTATGAAATTGCTATCGATCCGGCAAAGTTGAAGAGCTTCCATATAAGCGTAGGCGAAATTTTTACTGCATTAGAAAAGAACAATCAAAACACAGGCGGTGCATACATCGACAAAAAACCGTATGCCTACTTCATTCGAAGCGAGGGCCTCATCGCAACGACTGCTGATATTGAAAACATTGTTATTAAACCAACCGAGAGTGGTCTGCCGATTTTAATAAGCAACGTAGCTACCGTGCGGATAGGCCATGCAGTGCGGTACGGAGCTATGACTTATAATGACGATGGCGAAGTAGTAGGCGCGCTTGTGCTCATGCTAAAGGGGGCTAACTCATCGGCTGTTATCGAAAAGGTAAAAGCACGCATCGAGCAAATAAAAAAAACACTGCCCGAAGGAATTACCATCGAACCATATTTAGACAGGACCAAATTAGTAAACAATGCAATCGGCACAGTAACAAAAAACCTGGCTGAAGGAGCTCTTATTGTTGTGTTTGTGTTGGTACTATTTCTAGGCAACGTGCGTGCGAGCCTTATTGTGGCTTCGGTAATTCCGTTAGCCATGTTGTTTGCGTTTTCGCTAATGCATTTGTTTGGGGTATCGGGCAACTTGATGAGCTTGGGCGCCATTGACTTTGGGCTGATTGTAGATGGAGCCGTTATTGTGGTTGAGGCTACCATGCACCATTTGGGATTACGCAAATCGGTGCAGCGACTGAGCCAAACAGAAATGGACACCGAAGTATTTAAGTCTGCTTCTAAAATAAGAAACTCGGCAGCCTTTGGCGAAGTGATCATTCTGATTGTGTACATCCCCATTTTGGCATTGGTAGGAATTGAAGGAAAAATGTTTCGCCCCATGGCGCAAACAGTTGCCTTTGCTATTGTGGGGGCTTTGGTTTTAACCATTACCTATGTGCCAATGATTTCTTCTTTACTATTAAGTAAAAATGCTAATACAAAAGAAAATCTATCCGATCGACTGATGCAATTTTTTCATAGGGCATACACACCGCTCATTCATTTTTCGTTACGAAAACGAAGTCTAGTAATTATTTCATCAGTAGTTCTTTTGATTGCAGGTGGTATTGTTTTCTCGCAGCTTGGCGGTGAGTTTATACCGACACTTGATGAAGGAGATTTTGCAGTTGAGACGCGACTACTACCAGGTAGTTCGTTGTCGCAAATGATAGAGACCACTCAAAAAAGTTCGCGCGTGTTGCTAAACAATTTTCCTGAAGTGAAAGAAGTGATCGGAAAAATAGGTACGTCTGAAATCCCTACCGACCCTATGCCGATTGAAGCGAGCGATCTCATCGTAGTACTAAAAAATAAAGAAGAATGGACCAGCGCAAGCTCTCGGGATGAACTAGCAGAAAAAATGTCTAAAAAATTGGGAGAAGAAATGCCTGGAGTAATGTATGGATTTCAACAACCGATACAGATGCGTTTTAATGAATTGATGACGGGTGCACGGCAAGATGTGGTATTAAAAATAGTTGGCGAAGATTTGGCGCTGCTAGAATTATATGCCAATCAAGTTGGAAAAATTGCTGGCGAAATAGATGGAGCACAAGATATTTATATTGAGCCCATTGGCGGATTAACTCAGTTCGTAGTCACGTTCGATCGGGCAAAATTAGCGCAGTATGGGGTTTCGATTGACGAAGCAAACCGTGTTTTGCGCAGTGGCTTTTCGGGCGATGTGGCGGGCTATGTGTATGAAAATGAAAAACGATTTGACTTGGTTATTCGATTCGATGAGCAAAATAGAAATTCGATCGAAGACATTAAAAGTCTTTTTGTCACTTCTTCGACAGCTCAGCAAATTCCGATGGAACAAGTGGCTACGATTAGATCTAGTTCGGGGCTAAATCAAATTCAACGAGACGAAGCAAAACGTAGAGTAGTCGTTGGCTTCAATGTGCGCGGGCGCGATGTGCAAACTATTGTAAAAGAAATAGACCAAGCAATCAGCAAAAAAATTCGGTTTGAGCCCGGCTATTTTATTACTTATGGTGGCTCATTTAAAAATTTAGAAGAAGCAAAACAAAGACTACTCGTTGCGGTACCATTGGCGTTGATCCTTATTTTCATTTTACTCTACTTTACCTTTCACTCAATAAAGCAAGGCTTATTAATCTTTACGGCTATTCCGCTATCCGCCATCGGAGGGATTTTTGCACTGTGGCTTAGAGATATGCCCTTTAGTATATCTGCTGGGGTGGGGTTTATTGCATTGTTTGGTGTTGCTGTTTTAAATGGCATCGTATTGATTGCAGAATTTAATCAATTGAAAAAAGACCCGCGCAACACAATTGGTGATATTGTGCTACAAGGTACACAAACCAGGTTGCGACCCGTGCTAATGACAGCGCTCGTTGCTTCGCTTGGGTTTTTGCCAATGGCATTATCTAACGGATCGGGTGCTGAAGTGCAACGGCCACTGGCCACGGTCGTTATTGGTGGGTTGATATCAGCCACACTCTTGACTTTAGTAGTGCTTCCAATACTCTATACTTATTTTCAAAAAAACTATTCGCTGACTAAAGAATGAAAATGAAACCGCTATTAGTAAGAAAAAGAAGTTCAACGCAATTAGATGATTGCTGCAGGGTATTTTGTTTTATCGTACTTTTCTTTTGCCTTTCCTTTACAGAAAGCATTGCCCAAGCTGTTAGCCAAGAAGAAGCCGTTGCCATGTCATTAAAGAACAATCGTCTTGTTCAAGCGGCAGGTGTCAACATAAACTATTTTAAGGAACTTAAAAAAACAGGGACTGATATAGGTAAGCTCTCTGCCGTTTGGACAAACGGGCAATATAATTCCATCAAACAAGACGATAACTTTACACTTACACAAGCAATTCCCTTTCCGTCAACCTTGATTCAACAGGTAAAACTCGGCAAGCAGCAAGTTTTGGGTAGTGAGAAAAATCTTGTGGTGGTAAAAAATGAAATTGCTTACCAAGTAAAATTAACCTACGAGCAGTTACTCTTTTTGGATGCACTTCGCCAGCTCTTGCTTTCGCAAGATTCCATTTACCAAGACTTTAGCAGGGCGGCAAATGCTCGATTCAAATCGGGCGAAAGTAATCTGCTCGAAAAAACAACAGCTGAGACGCAAGCACTTGAAGTTCAAAATCAACTAACAGTAAATACGGCAGATACTCAGATAGCAGCCATTCACCTGCAAGGATTGTTAAAATCAGAATCTCCTGTTTATAACTCCGAAAAATTAAAAAGAAGAATACTGACAGATAGCCTGCCAATTGGAAGCAACCCAAAACTAAATTTACTTAAGCAGCAACTGGAAATAACAGAACAAGTAAAACGAGTTGAAAAAAGTAAGCTACTGCCAGATTTGTCGGTGGGTGTTTTTTCGCAAAGCCTTACTGGTTTTCAAAATACAGATGGTCAAGATGTTTTTTACTCAAGCAGCAAAAGTTTTCAGGGCTTTCAATTGGGGTTGAGTATTCCGATATGGATTGCGCCAAACATTGCTCGTGCCAAGTCGGCTGCGTGGCAAGCAGAAATTATAAAAAACGAAACCAGTCAATTCCAGGCTAATCTAGAGAGCGAATATGCGCAAGCACTACACGAATTAAAAAAAAACCAATCTAGTTTAGCGTACTACGAAAACAGTGCGCTTCAAAATGCAACACTCATCATTACGCAATCTCGTAAAGCATATAAGGCTGGCGAAATTGGATATGTAGAGTATCTGCAGTCAATTAAGTCGGCACTATCAATAAAACTAAATCATTTACAATCGCTCACCCGGTTTAATCAGTCCATTTTAAAAATCGAATACCTACAAGGAAAATTATAATTCTGAAATTTTATGAAGATACTTATTGTGCTATATATACTAATCCTATCGCTAATTGCAGCATGTTCTACCGCACCCGAAAAAAACACAACCAGTGAAAGTATAACTGACAGTTTACAAGAAGTAAAACTAAGCGATGAGCAGTTTAACTCATTGAATATTGAACTTGGCCGCGCTCAAAAAAGAGCAATCGGAAGTGCCATTGAAGTAACGGGTATGCTCGATGTGCCTCCTCAAAATTTAGTTACAATCTCCGCTCCTCTTGGAGGATTCATAAAATCAACTGAGCTATTACAAGGCATGAGCGTGAAAAAAGGCCAGCCAATTGTAACGCTCGAACACCCCGATTATATTCAATTACAAGAGGATTATCTATTGACTAAAAATCAACTTGAGTTTTTAGAACTAGAATACAAGCGGCAAGAGGAATTAAGTAAAGAGAATGTAAACTCAGCCAAAAGCTTACAGCTTTCAAAGTCTAATTTCTTTAGTGCTAAAGCAAAGATGCAAGGTCTAACAGCCAAATTAAAATTAGTTAATATTAACCTTCAAGAGTTAGAAGCAGGGGAAATTAAAAATTCTATTTCTATCCCCTCGCCTATATCGGGCTATGTAACTCAAGTAAACGTAAACCTGGGGATGCGTGTAACCCCTACCGACATACTTTTTAAAATTATTGATACCGAACATTTGCATGCCGAAGCCCAAGTTTTTGAAAAAGATCTTCCTTCCATAAAAGTGGGGCAGCAGGTCAGGTTGATTTTATCAAACGAAACGAAAGAGAGACGCGCAAAAGTTTTTTTGATTGGCAAAGAGATCTCTGCCGAGCGCACCGTTCGCATTCATTGTCACTTAGAAGAAGAAGACCTATCATTGATTCCCGGGCTTTATTTTAAAGCTTTTATTGAATCGGAGACAACGATAGTAGATGCATTGCCCGAAGAAGCCATTGTAGACTTTGACAACGCACATTTTGTGTTTATCGAGAATAAACCGTTACACTACACACTAACGGAAATTCAAATTGGAAAAACACAAAATGGATTTACGCAGGTAGTTTTACCTTTGTCCGTGGCAGAAAAGAATATCGTAATCAAAGCGACTTATTCGCTACTGAGCATCTTAAAAAACACCGAAGAAGAATAAAGATGACTCATCACTACCTGATCTATGCACTTGGGTTTTTAGCTCAAGGATTTTTTGGAGCGCGCTCGGTAGTGCAATGGTATTTGTCAGAGCGCGAAGGCAAAGTTGTTTCGCCCACTTTATTCTGGGTTTTTAGTTTGATCGGATCTAGCCTGTTTCTATTTTATGGGTTCATCCGCCAAGATGCGGTTATTCTAATAGGTCAATCTATTTCTTTTTATATCTACATAAGAAACCTACAGTTAAAAAAAGTGTGGACTCAAATCCATTGGGCTTTTCGGCTCACGGTATTATTCATTCCTCCAATCATTTTATTTTTTGCTTTCGATCGGTTAACTACTTTTGTTGATAGTTCGGGTCTTTTATTTATTACCCTTATCGGGATTTCAGGGCAATTGCTCTTAAACGGTCGCTACCTGTACCAATGGTATTTTTCAGAAAAGGCAAACGAATCCATTTTACCGTTGGGCTTTTGGGTGATCAGTGCCGCTGCTTCAATTATGGTGGTCATTTATTCTGTGTACCGGAAAGATCCTGTGTTGTTGGTAGCTCAGGGGTTGGGGTTGGCGGTCTACATTAGGAACATCATAATTCATGGATATACCAAGGGCAAAGTTGCACCTATCAAACCGACCATTCCGGCAAATAAGTAAAGTGAAATTTCACCTTTTACATTACGTATACCTTGTCACGTTGGCAAGAAGGGTTATTTTTGGGATTCGTACCTATGCAAATCCTAAACTCTATCCTCGCTTGGGTCATGAAAAAGCGCATCCATCAAATGGAGCTTTTCATGAAATACCCGTATGATGTACAGGACGAAGTATTAAAAAAACTCATCTCAGCAGGCCGTTATACGGAGTTTGGCCAGAAATACTCATTCGAGGATTTTGTCAATTACGAGGATTTCAAGAAGCGTGTACCCGTTCATACTTACGAGCAACTCTATCCGTATATTGAACGGTTGTTGCATGGAGAGCAAAATATTTTGTGGCCATCGGAGGTAAAGTGGTTTGCCAAATCGAGCGGCACCACCAATGCACGCAGCAAGTTTATACCGGTAACGGCCGAGGCACTTGAGGACTGCCATTTTAAAGGCGGAAAGGATTTATATTCCATCTTCATCAACAATTATCCCGAGACGAAAATCTTTTCGGGCAAAGGCCTGGGCGTTGGTGGCAGTTATCGTGTAAATGAGTACGACCCCACCTCTACTTCTCATTATGGCGATGTCTCGGCTGTGATTATGCAAAACCTTCCGCCTTGGGCTGAGTTTATTCGCACGCCAAGTTTAGAGGTAGCCCTAATGGATAACTGGGAAGAAAAAATTGAAAAACTTGCCCGCGAAACTGCCCGGGTAGATGTAACTCAAATTGCAGGTGTGCCTACGTGGACGGTACTCTTACTTCAATACATTGTAGAGTTAGAAAAGAAAAATTCCATTTTAGATGTTTGGCCAAATTTAGAAGTGTTCTTTCACGGAGCGGTTGCCTTTAAGCCCTACAAAAGTCTTTTTAAAACATTGATCCCGGGCGACCGGATGAAATACTGGGAAACATACAATGCCAGTGAAGGCTTCTTCGGTATTCAAGATCAAAAAGATTCGGAAGATCTATTGTTGATGCTTGACTATGGGGTATTCTATGAGTTTATACCCATGGAAGAATTAGAAAAAGAATTTCCCGATGCTATTTCGCTTCAAGATGTAGAGCTTGGAAAGAATTATGCAATGGTTATTACCACCAATGCTGGTTTGTGGAGATACAACATAGGCGACACCGTAAAATTTACCAGTAAGTCTCCGTACCGTATTAGAATATCGGGTCGCACCAAGCATTTTATAAATGCCTTTGGCGAAGAGGTAATTATTGAAAATGCGGAAACAGCCATTACTACTGCTTGTGAACAAACGGGTGCGGTGATCGACAATTTTACAGCAGCACCTATTTACTTAGAGAAATCAAAACGGGGCGGCCACGAGTGGATCATCGAATTCAAAGCACAGCCAAGGGATATGAATCAATTTTCGCAAGTGCTCGATCGCACACTGCGAAGGGTAAACTCAGATTACGATGCCAAGCGTGCTCATGATATTGCGCTTGTGGCTCCCATTGTTCATAGCGTGGCTGAAGGAACTTTTTATAATTGGATGAAAAAGAGAGGCAAGCTTGGAGGTCAAAACAAAGTACCTCGCTTAAGCAACACGCGCGAGTTTGTGGATGAGATATTGGCCATGATTGCCGAAAAATAACTCAGTCTTCAATCACGCCAAGTTCAGTTATGCAAGTGATTTTTACCAAAGGACCTACCATACAAATGCTAGCGCCTTCGGTTTCTTCAAATTGGATTTTCACTCTCTTCCCATTTACAAATTGAAAATTAAAAAGAGGGTCGTCAGTTACTTCTTTGGGAAGCGGTGGCGTGCCACAATACATTAACCGCACGGGCTCTAAACGTATGCCATTATTCAGTTCAAAAACAAATCCACATCCGTCTAGTCCAGTAAGGTCACGAACAGTTGCCTCAGTATTGCAGCCGGTTGTTTCAACTTGTTCGGTCGAACAATTAAAAAAGAACGCGAGCACAAAAAGAAACCAATACAATTTCATACTTATAGTTTTTCTATCAGACAACCATTGAATCTAAAAGGTTGTAACGGATTAATTATTTTTATAGGATGCTTTACGTTAGTTTTAATTTGTTTTAAAAACGCTAAGGCAAATGCTACTTGATTGTTAGCTAATTGCCTAGCAAATAAAGCAAATCAAGGAATAAAAATGACCGCAAGTTTAAAGGATCGGTTCATAAATTTAGGAAAAGATTTCCTCTCGCTATTTTTTCCCAATTACTGCCTCGGCTGCAATCAAGCGTTAGTAAAGGGTGAAGACACATTGTGTACCTATTGCTTGGTTGAGTTACCAAAAACGTACTATCATCAGCAACCCAACAATCCAATTCAAACTAGACTGTCTGCAAGGCTACCGATTAAGCATGCATGGGCTTATTTAAAATTTCGCAAGACCGGCATCGTTCAGCATTTGCTTCACGCATTAAAATATCGCAATCATCCCGAAGTAGGAATTAGATTAGGCCATGCGTATGGTTTTGATTTGGTTAAGGCGGGATATCAAAATTCGTTTGACTTGATTATTCCGGTACCCTTGCATCCTTCACGTAAACGAAAGCGTGGCTACAATCAAAGCGCAAAGTTTGCCGAAGGACTAAGCGACATCCTCAAAATTCCTTACGATGATGATGTGTCGCTACGCACAGTTTCTACTAGTACCCAAACCAAAAAGAACAAGCTACAACGTTGGGAGAATGTTGAAAGCGTGTTTTCTATTCATCATATTGATCAAATAAAAGAAAAGAGAATTCTGTTGGTTGATGATGTGATTACTACTGGTGCTACAATAGAGGCGTGTGGAAATCATCTATTGAAAAGTGGCTGCAAAGAATTAAGCGTGGCTTGTATTGCAGAGGCACAATAAAAAAGCCCCGCATTGGCGGGGCTTTCATTCAATCAAAAATTCTTTCTTAATAATTAGATCCAGCACGGATCATCGCACAACGGAAACCGATAGTTGCTGTAGCAGAGTCCTCATCCAAGAACCGTCTAGTACCAGGAGACATCCAATAGGCTACATCTTTCCAAGAACCGCCTTTGTACACACGTACTTTATCAGAAACCAATGAGATAAAGCCCGAGGGATTCTTTACGTACTCAAACGTTTTGATGGTTTTTGAAGTACCATCTGGAAGTGTAACTGTTGAATCTTTTGGTGTTTTTGTATAGCGATTTCTATAGTCACCATGGCTATCAATAAAGTCATCTCTGCGGATAGGATTCAAATCATCAAAATCTTGATGAGAAAGTGGACGGTAAACATCCATTACCCACTCGCTTACGTTACCTGCCATATTGTACAATCCATAATCATTAGGAGGATACTCATATATGTAAGAAGTGATCAGAGCACCATCATTCAATCTTCCAGCAATACCACCATAATCGCCACGACCTCTTTTGAAGTTAGCTAAGAAATATCCCATTTGCTTTCCGTAAGGATTACGCAATGCGTGACCATCCCAAGGGTACAAGCGTTGGTGGGTTTGCATTTCCTCTAACCATTGTGTTCCTATGAGAGCTTGCGCGGCATATTCCCACTCTGCCTCTGTTGGCAAACGATAAGCAGGTATACTATAACCAGATTCGATGGGCACACGGCCAGCACCAGTTAATTGCTCAGGGACTGCCTCACCTGCTTTTTCAGCAAGGTCTGCATTCACGCGTGCAGTACGCCATAAAGAGTAAGCATTCGCTTGTTTCCACTTCACGCCCACCACTGGGAAGTAGCGGAAACCGGCATATCTTAAATAATAATCTACATACGGATCGTTGAAGGCTAATTTTGATCTCCAAACTGTCGTATCAGGTAAAGCGGCTTGGTACGCCTTTCCACCATCCACTTTTGTAGAGTCGGTAGTAAGATAATATAAGTATTCCAGCCAGTGAATGTTGGCGATTTCAGTTTCGTCCATATAAAAAGACGCAACAGAAACGGTTCTCTCAACATTGTCTCGGTAAGACATCATGTCTTCTTCAAAAGAACCTAATACCGCACGGCCACCTTCAATAAACACCATGTTAGGTGCATCGGGTTGCTCGTTGTAAGGTTGAACCTCAAACCCTTCGGCTTTATCGCGGGTATACTTGAGACCTGTAGCGGTACTCACTTGCCCTGGGTTTTGGGCGTTTGGCTTACCTCCCTTCTTTAAAAAACATGAGGAGACTAAAAATGACAGCGCAACTAAGAATAAAAATGACTTGGAATACTTCATTTGCTTTAAGTTATAGATCAAAGTAACCGCTAATATAAAGAGATAAATACATGTTTTCCAAAGTGTAGGCTTTTTTTGATGAATCCTTAATAGAACCTACTCATTTTGGATGGTAAAATGCTTAACGGAGGACAGTCCAATAATATTGCAAAGCCATTTTGGGAGAATCGCTCCCGATTTTGTTAAAAGCGGGCATAGGTGAGTGGATTTTAAGGTCAGTTGGCGATTGGCACAGTTTAGGAGCCATACCAAATTTTAAATCTATCTATATGATTACGCTCGAAGACTTTATGACCTCAAGCTTTGACAAAAAATGCGATTGGGTGATAAGTTCTACCAATTATATCATGTGCCGCCAACTTGGTGGGGCTACCGTTTACCTCTACGAAACGCAGAATTTCTTTGTGGAGGTTTATTATTCTTCACGGTATAAAAAGGTGCTATTAATTAACGCTTTTGATGATGTGGAGAGCTTAAGCCCCTATGCCGATCTGGTTTCGCTTAAAGATTTGGGCTACTAATTCACCGCTTTCAAAAGTTCGATTGCCTGATCCACAGAAATAACATCATCGATAGTAAGCATCAATTTACCAGATGTGTCTTTCATACGGCATCTTTTACTATGCGTTTGAACATACTTGATAATGCTGCCGAATACGTCTGATTTAAAATATTCATCTTTTCCAGAAACAAAGTAAGCGCGGAGCTTGTCATTCTTGAGGCTGATTTTTTCAAAGCCAAGTTGCTCGCCCAGCCAACGCAACCGCACCGAATTGATCAACTGTTCTACCGATGGAGGAAGTATTCCAAAACGATCGCGGAGGGACTCTGTAAATCGTACCAGCGATTCTTCATTTTTAATGTTATCCAATGATGAGTAAAGTTGAAGGCGTTCGCTTGTATTGTTAATGTAAGTATCAGGGATTAGTATTTCGAGGTCGGTTTCAATAATGCAATCTTGTGTTACTAATTTTGCTTTGGCCAAAAGTTCTTCGGCAAACAAATCTTTAAATTCGGTTTCTTTCAACTCTTGAATAGCATCATCTAAAATTTTATGGTAGGTATCAAAACCCAAATCGGTAATAAAGCCGCTTTGCTCGCCTCCCAACAAATCGCCCGCGCCCCTGATGTCCAAATCTCTCATGGCTACTTTAAAGCCATCGCCCAAATCCGAAAATTCTTCCAAGGCTGCAAGCCGCTTGCGCGAATCGGAAGACAGAACCGAAGTAGGCGGAGTAAGTAAATAACAGAATGCCTTTTTGTTCGATCGCCCCACACGGCCTCGCATTTGGTGCAAATCACTCAACCCAAATAAATGAGCCTGATTGATAATAATCGTATTGGCATTGGGTATATCCAATCCCGATTCAATTATGTTAGTAGAAACGAGCACATCATATTCACCTTCAATAAACTTCATCATCGCCTTCTCTAACTTGTCGCCATCCATTTGGCCGTGGGCAATGCCTATGCGCGAATCGGGAACAAGTTTAAATATCACATTCGCTAATTGTTCGATATCACTAATTCTATTGTGCACAAAAAACACTTGCCCTCCTCTTTTTAATTCGTGGCTTACTGCATCGCGAATTACTACCTCATCAAATGTGTGCAGTTCGGTGGTAACAGGTTGCCTATTTGGCGGAGGCGTTGCAATAATGCTTAGATCGCGCGCGCCCATAAGAGAAAAATGCAGGGTTCGTGGAATGGGCGTTGCCGTTAACGTGAGCACGTCTACATTTACCTTCAGCTCCTTTAATCGGTCTTTAACTTTTACACCAAATTTTTGCTCTTCGTCTATAATCAATAAGCCCAAGTCTTTAAACAACACATCTTTGCTAACTACGCGGTGTGTTCCAATAATAATATTGACCGTGCCTTCTTTTACTTCGTTTATTATCTCTTTGATCTCTTTTTCTGTTTTAAAGCGCGACACGTATTCTATTTTGATTGGGAAATCGGCCAATCGTTCAGAAAAAGTTCGGTAGTGTTGCATGGCCAAAATGGTAGTTGGCACCAATACAGCCACCTGCTTGCCTTCGGTTGCTGCTTTAAAAGCTGCCCGCACAGCCACCTCTGTTTTTCCGAACCCTACATCGCCACACACCAGTCGATCCATGGGGTGTGGTTGCTGCATATCGCGCTTTACGTCTTCGGTGGCTTTCGCTTGATCGGGCGTGTCTTCATAGATAAAAGATGATTCTAACTCTGCTTGCAAAAAGCCATCTTCCGCGAAAGCGAAACCGGGCGAGCCTTTTCTTTTTGCATAGAGAGCAATCAGCTCTTTGGCAATATCTTTTACTTTCTTTTTAGCTTTTGATTTTCGGCTATCCCATTCGTTACTTCCTAATTTACTAATAGGAGGGGTCGCGCCATCTTTGCCAGAATACTTTGATATTTTATGTAAGGCGTGGATGCTTACGTAAAGCATATCATCGTCTCTGAAGATGAGCCGTATCGCTTCTTGTTCTTTTCCGTTTACTTCTTTTTTTTCGAGGCCTGCAAATTTGCCAATGCCATAGTCGATGTGGGTAACAAAATCGCCCGGCTGCATGCTCTGTAACTCACGAAAAGTAAGAGCCTTTGATTTAGAAAATTTCTCTTTGCTTTTGTAGCGATGGTAGCGTTCAAAAATTTGATGATCGGTGTAGCAAACTATTTTTAGGCTAGGGTCTACAAAGCCTTGGCGTAAAGAGAACGAGAGTGTTTGAAATTTTAGTTCGGGGTGGATTTCTTCAAACACTCCATGCAATCGTTCGCTTTGCTTTGGCTGCTCGGCAGCTATGAAATTGGCAAACCCCTGTTGCTGAAAATCTAACAAGTTGGTAGCCAATAGCTCAAAATTCTTATTGAATGATGGCTGCACCGAAGACTTGAACTCTACGATTTTTGCATCGGTAAATGAATACCTCGACCCAAATTCTATTCTTGAAAATTTTGTCAGATGATCTTTAAAATCATCGGAGGTTTCAAAAAGCTGCGCGGGTTCTAACACCACCTTTATTTGGCCGCTTTCAGCCAGTATCTTATCAAAACTCTGGCTGGCTTTTGCAAAACATCTATTAATTACATCTTGCGTTAGCTGCGTATCTTTAAGCCACACGCGTGTGGTTGGAGAGATAAATTCAAAGATGGATTGGCGTTGTTCTTGAACCAAACGCGTTTGCACGTTGGGCATTAAACTCACTTTCTCAAGCACATCTACCGAAAGTTGCGAGCCCGGATCGAAGCTACGTATGCTGTCTACTTCATTGCCAAACAACTCAATGCGATAGGGCAGTTCGTTGGCAAAAGAAAACACATCTATAATACCTCCACGTATGGCAAACTGACCCGCCTCAAAAACAAACTCTGTTTTTTCAAAGTCGTAGGTGTGCAAATATTCTTCTAAAAATTCTCGATCGAGCTGTTCACCTTTTTTAACAATAAACGTATTTGATGCAAGCGATTTTTTGTTGATCACTTTTTCAGAAAGCGCCTCTGGGTAGGTTACAATAATATTGCCTTCGGGGTGATTGCTAAGTTGGTTTAGTACTTCTGCACGCATCAATACGTTGGCATTCTCAATCTCATCGTATTCGTACGGTCTTTTGTACGACATGGGGAACAGAAAAATTTCTTTTTCTTCCAACAAATTCTGCAAATCATTCATGAAGAAAGAAGCCTCTTCTTTATCGTGCAATACGATTAGATGATTTGACCGTACACTTTTATAAACCGATGCCAGCACCACGGCATCTAAACTTCCATGAAGCCCTTTTACTTGAATAGCAGATGAGTGAGAGATATTTTCGCCAGCAACGCTTTGGGGTACGCGCACACGGATTCCCTCGGCAAGGGTTTGAATAAACGCATCCGTACGATAAAGAGAAATAAAATCTGCTGCCTTCAATCTAAAAAATGAGCCGCAAATATAGAAGGAAGTTATGAGTTAGGAGTTTAAAGTTGAAAAGTTTCTGTTGAACTCTTTAGACTTTAAACCTCCCAACATTCGCTTAACTTTGCTGCGATGAACTATCTGAGGCTGCTCTTTCTTTTGTTAGCTATAACAAGTTTTATGTTCTTGTTAATCGGCTTATTAAAGCCGTGGATCATGCTTTGGTGGGAAGACGTGCAAAACCGCAAGAAGATAATTCAAGTGTATGGATCGTTGGCCATTTTTTTCCTAATTATTTATTATGTGTTGGGGTGGATTAAATTTTAATGGCTATTGTAATGTGTTTTTTATCAATGCCCGAAAAGCCAATCACAAATTTTTCTCCTCCATCTTTTAGCTTTAATTTCTTCTTGAGTGCTTCTGCGCTCAACGGGTAGTTGCGTGTAGCTACGTTGGCTTTTCCATCGGGCAAAAGCATTTTCAATTCTCTGTCGGTTGGATCAATCTTTTCGATTTTAAAAGTTCGCCCTGGGAAATTGGGGATCAATTCTTGCGAGGTATAAAGGTGGGTGCTGGTCTGCAACTTGAAAAGGCTGAAACGGCTTGAGATCAATTTAAAAGCACCCCCTTTTAGAATTGAAGCGTTGGGTTCGTATAAATATGCATTCGGTTTGCTAAACAGTGTCTCGGATTTTTTTTCATCAGAAGCTAAGAAAGAGAATGTTTCTTTTACTTTTCCCTGTTGATCAAGATTTACGGCTTCAATGACAGGTTCGTCTGAAAAATTTTGATCGATAAAAAAGAGAAGTTCTTTGCAATCGTTCTCTACCGAAACCACAATTATTTTTTTTACGTGAGCGATTTCTCTTAACCCTTGTTGAATATCTAATAAAGGTGAAGCCTTCAATAAAAGGTGATTGGTTCTTTCAAAAATATGTGGTTGAAGCTTTGTTATGTTGGGGACGCAATCGGCCAACCTAAAAACTTTTCTGTTGCTTTCGTCTCTGCGCGATGGATCTAAAAAAAAAAGATCAAATTGAGAGGAAGTATCTTTTAAAAACTCCTCTGCTGTTTGAGCGTAATGCTGAATGTTGGTAGTGCGAAGCAGTTGATAGTTGTGCGTTACTATCTCAACAAGTTCTTTGTTGGGCTCTACATAATTTACTTGATCGAAATTTTTCGAAAGGAAAAAGCTGTCCACTCCAAAGCCACCTGTTAAGTCGACCATAGACTTTCTGCTCTTTATCAAATCAGCAATGGTTTGAGTCTTGAATCTTGCAGTTGCTTCCGAAGAGCTTTGCTCAATCGCTAGGTTTGAGTGGTATACGATTCCTTTTGCCTTATACCAAGTTGGTAGTTTTATTTTGGCTTTGCGCCTTCCAGAAATTTGGTTGGCGATAAGGTTTGAAGGGATGCCTAAGATTTCTTTTTTTGAAAGAAGTAATTTCTTTTCATCTACATTCTCATTTTCAAGTATGAATTCCTGAACGTTAGGTTGACTGATTTGCAAGACTTCACTCGGCAGCATGTTGCAGATTGAATACCTAATTTATTGACCAAACAACTCCTTAAACACCTCCGTCAATTTTCCAAACGACTTCACTTTGATTTTAGATTTTTGGGTGTCGATGGATTTCTGGCTGTACTTTGAAATATAAATTTCTTGGAAGCCCAATTTCTCTGCTTCCGAAATTCGTTGATCAATTCTGTTTACTGCACGCAGCTCTCCACCCAAACCCACTTCGGCCGCAAAACAAATTTTATCTGAGACAGGTATTTCTTCCATCGAAGAAATAATTGAAATACAAATGGCTAAATCAATGGCTGGATCTTCTACACTAATGCCTCCCGCCATGTTTAAGAACACGTCTTGCGTTCCCAGCCGAAATCCGCATCGCTTTTCTAAAACAGCTAACAGCATATTCAATCTCTTTTGATCAAACCCCGTGGGCGTGCGCTGTGGCGTGCCATACGAAGCTGGGCTCACTAAAGATTGTATTTCAATTAATAATGGACGATTTCCCTCAATGGTTGCACCAATAGTTGCACCACTTAGATTCCCATCTTTTTGTGAAATCAAAATTTCAGATGGATTGGAAACTTCACGAAGGCCGTTGCCAAGCATTTCATAAATTCCAATCTCAGAAGTAGAGCCAAAACGATTTTTTGTTGTGCGCAAAATGCGATAAGCCAAATGGCGATCGCCTTCAAATTGCAAAACCGTATCTACCATGTGCTCTAATACTTTTGGCCCAGCCAACATTCCATCTTTGGTAATATGCCCAACTAAAAAAACTGGTGTGTTCGTTTCCTTTGCAAACTTCATCAACTCAGCAGCACATTGACGCACTTGCCCTACGCTGCCTGCTGCAGAATCAAGTTGATGCGAATGTAGGGTTTGGATAGAATCGATAATGAGCAATTGAGGTTGCAGCATTTCGATGGATTGAAAAATATTTCTTGTATTCGTTTCCGTCAGCACAAAAAAGTTATCAGACCTCACCCCCAGCCCCTCTCCGCTGGAGAAAGGAGAAAGTCGCTCTGCGCGCATCTTAATTTGCTGATCGCTCTCTTCACCAGAAACGTAAAGTACTTTTAGTTTATTCAATGCTAACCCAACTTGTAGCATCAATGTAGATTTCCCAATGCCCGGTTCGCCACCAATTAAAACTAACGAACCAAATACAATTCCTCCGCCCAAAACACGATCGAACTCTTGATCGGAAGAACTGATCCTGATTTCCTTGGTAGACTCTATCTCATCAAGTGTGCGTGGTTTTTCTTGCCTTGCTTTTCCAGGTTCTGGCTTCCATTCATTTTTATTCGTTTCTTCCTTCATTACGATTTCTTCAACAAACGAATTCCATGAGTTGCATGAAGGGCACTTGCCCAGCCACTTGGCCGATTCATAGCCACAGCTTTGACAGAAGAAGGAAGTTTTGGATTTGGCCACTTAGTTGTTTTTAACAAGAACAAGATCTGTTTGCTTAAGTTGAACAATTCGTGCAAACAGGTCTTTCAAAGATTGATATTCGGCAGCATCATAAATAGCTTTAGTTAAGTTAAGGCTATAGGAGACATTAAATTTGTTCCCCAAATTATTAAAACTAAAAGTATATTTTCCTCCTTTACTCGGCATTGCCAAAACAACATTTTTTGGAATCTCATCGAGATGAAAATTGGACGGATAGTCTAAACTTAACAAAACTGTTTCTTCTTGCGCAACCCCAAAGTCAACCGGATAAGTCCTTTCTGTTAATTTAAATGGATTCTCTGTCCAACGCCCTGCTAAAAATGGGTTGAAATAAATTTGTTGAAGGTTCGAAGCGTTGTTCTCCTGCATCTCAATGTCCATCTTCTCAATTAATGGCTTTTCGAGGTCATCTAAATTTTCTACTGTATAATTTTTAATTGCTTTTGCGTTCCACTTTTTTTCAAGAGACTGAACATATCCCGCTATATTGGAATAGGATTTAATCACCTTCCGGATTTTTAGGGCTTGATAGTCGTATGAATTGATTTGTAGAGATCCTCGTAAGACCCCTTCTTCATTCAACTTTAGAGAAATGGTTGTCACCGATTTCTCTTTGCCTTTTGGAATAAGATCAACATCCACCGAATTCTTCTTGGCCAACAATCTTCCCTTTCCATTCAAACATCTTTCAGGCAATAGACCGAACGGCATGAAATGATCAGTAGCATCTAGCAAATAAGAATTTTCGCCAACCACCAGCTGAACTACTACGTAATTAAAATCACTCAACACCGGATACAAACTATTAGGAAGTCCATTTTCGCGGGTAGAAAGAATAACTGGGTTAGCCTCTAACTCGGCCGCCTGCAAAGCACCAAGTAGCGAGAGGTTAATGTCGCCTACATTTCCTTTCTTCGACTCAACCGATTTTTTCACTCCGTTTTCAGCATACTTCCCTAGGTAATCGTTCCAATTGTATTGCAGCTTTATCCAGTTAAAAATTCTTCTTGCCTTTTCAAGTGGATCGGCCACACCGCTTGTAAGAGTTTCAACTCCTTTTTCAAATAGATTTTTAGCCTTCCTGATTTGTGTGCCAAAATCTGCGTGCTCTTTCAATTCTTCTTCTACATCCTTCCATTCTTTTGTTATCTTATCCACCCGCCCATCAAAGTACCTGATTTGTTCTAATTCAAAACTGATAGCCGAAAGGAAATTACTTTTGGCTGTCATGTACTCTTCTTCTTTAAACGCTGGAATATTTTTCATACCGTATTTTAAACGGCTACAATCGGCTTTGGCAGTTCCGAAAGAAAAACAGTCTTTAACCAATTCAGTTTCGTTCAAATTTAATTTTAGAGACCCCCGTAGAGAAGCATTATAAACATAGTTGCCCTGGATCAACGCCCAAAACTGAGACTCTACTTTTGGGATATCCGATTGAAATTCCCACGGATGTAGATTAAAGATGAATGGGCTGCTGATCTTATACCTTACTTCAATGATGCTTCCTACTACAGCATTTGGAACTGTAAATTTAACTAGTGTGTAATTGGGATTTTGCTCGTAAAAAATTGCTTTACTATCTAGTTTAGAATTTTTTATTAAACCGTTTTCCAAATAATGAGTAATGCCTTCGAGTGATTGGATCTCTTCTTTTCTTGAGTCATTCTTGCGCAAGAGAATTTTAAAGTTAGCCTGCTCGGTACCTTCCTTTTTTAGTACCTTAATTTTTTTATGAAGCTCCAAAACTATGTTTCCATTATCATTGTCAAAATAAACTTCGCCAAACTCGTTTATTACCACCGCTGTAGCCGAAGAATCTAATGGGTAAGTTTTCATTTCTAAATCTTTCGATGAGGGTATACCGTATTGGAAGCCATGGTTTTGAGCTACAGAACAACTAGGCAACCAAGTTGAGCAAAGGGCAAGTATCGATTTGAGCAGCAATTTCATCTGGTATCAATATTTTTTCAAATCTGATACATTTTAGGGTAACCCGTTATCATTTCCAAAAAAATCTATTCATTTTGCAGCCATAAAATGATTCATATGCGATTTTCAATTACGGCCTTACTTTTAATTAGCTTTTCATCCTATGCACAAAAGCCTCCTATTAAATTTGGAGACATTCCCATGGAAGATATGAAGATGACTGTGTATCCAAAAGACTCATCTGCGGAGGCGGTGGTGTTGGCAGATTACGCAGAATCGGTGATAAGTTATAGTCAAACGAATGGATTCCAACTTTTTTTTGAACGAATAAGAAGAATAAAAATCTTGAGTAAAGATGGTCTTGATCGGGCTAACTTCACCATTCCACTTTACCATGCAAATGATTTAGAAGAAAAGATTTCTGGTTTAAAAGTCGTTACGTACAACCTTGAAAACGGGAAAATAGTTGAAACAAAATCTAAAGGAGATGCGGTCTTCAAAGAAAAGCTAGATGCCAATACTAACCTAACAAAAGTTGCTTGGCAAAATGTAAAGGTTGGGTCAATATTAGAAATTTCATATAAAGTTGTATCAGACTTTATTTTCAATTTTCAAGATTGGGAATTCCAAACCAGAATTCCAACTCGATGGAGTGAGTACAGAGCACGCATACCCGAATATTTCAATTACGAAAAGTTTATGCAGGGCTACGTAACATTGGATGTTAGCGAAACTGAAACAGGCTCAAATTATTTTACTATTAATACAAAAGAGCGTTCTGAAGGGTCTGTGGCTTCTACTTCGTTTAGCCAAGATAAAATAGAGTATCAAGAGAATCGCTTCAGGTGGGCTGCCAAAGATATCCCCGCCTTTAAAGCAGAGCCATTTATGAATACCTCTAACGATTACATTTCTAAAATCAATTTTGAGCTTTCATTCACAAAATTTCCAAATGAATTTAGCAACTCTGGCATAAAGAATTACATGGGTTCTTGGGAGGATATTAACAAAACCTATCTAGACAGGGTAAAAGAGGAGATTACAGGAAATAATTCGTTAAAAAAAGAGGTTGAGCAAATTACAGCGGGCCTTGCAGAACCCGAGCAAAAAGCAATAGCGATTTTCGAATACGTTAGAAAAAATATTCTGTGGGACGAGCGGTACGGAAAATATGCAGACAACTCGGCCAAGAAAACATTTGAAGAGAAAAAGGGAAGCGCTGCAGAGGTTAACTTTCTGCTTGCTTCTATGCTGGAGAAAGCTGGCCTACCTGTAAACTTAGTTTTGATCAGTACTCGCGATCATGGCTTTATTCGCGAAACCATACCCGTTTCTACTCAATTCAACTATGTTGTTTGCCTGGTAAAGATTGGCGATAAATCTATTTTGTTGGATGCCACTGATAAATACACCCCTGTGGGCATTTTGCCTAAAAGATGCTTGAATGGAAATGGATTTGCCGTTGCTAAAGACGGCTATCAATGGATTAATTTACAACCGAAATCAAAAACCAGAACAGTATATTCTGCGGATTTAATTTTATCTGAAACCAATGAGCTAAAGGGATTAGTTAAGGTAGATAAAAACGGATATAGTGCATCCGAAGCCAGAGAATTGATTTTTACGAAAGGAGAAAAAGAATATACCAAGAAATTTGTGGGCAATAAACAATGGCAGCTCGCAAAAAGTGAATTTCAAAACACCAAAGAACTCCACTTACCTTTAAAAGAGGTTCATGAAGTAACCATCAGCGAACATATTACCGAGGCCGGTGGCACCCTCTACTTCAGTCCATTCGTTGTGGCAAAGATGAATGAAAATCCATTTAAGCTTGATAAACGAACTTACCCAATCGACTTCGAGCACCCATCAGAAGAATTGTATTTGGCGAAAATAAAGATACCCGAAGGCTATACAGTTGATGAATTGCCTAAGAGCAAGGTTTTTGCTCTGCCCGAAAATGCTGCCCGTTATACGTATAGTGTTGCGCAGGCTGGCAACCTCATAAATGTATCAAGCAATTTTACAATCAACAGAAGTTTATTCTCGCAAGATGAATATGCAAATCTTAAAGAGTTTTTTAGTCAGGTAGTGGCAAAACATGCCGAGCAAATCGTATTAAAGAAAAAATAGCTAAATGAGAGTATTATTGGTTTTATTCTTCCTTGCCACAGGGGTTTATGTGTTTGGAAAAGGGGATCCTAAATATCCGGTGCGTTTAATCCCCGAAAACATGAAAGAAGGAATGTACGCAGTGGTGCGAGATGATTTTTTTCGATTCGAGATTTTAGCCATCAACAAATCGCGCTATACAGTACGTAAAGCCATCACCATTTTAAACGAAAACGGAAAAAACTTTGCCACCGAAGTTGTCTTCTACGACAAAATGGAAAAAATACTTTCTATCTCAGCCATCGCCTATGATGCCAATGGTGAGGTATTGAAAAAATTAAAGAATAACGAGATTATAGACAGGAGTGCCTATGATGCGGGTAGTCTCTTCACCGACAACCGTTATAAGTTAATGGATATTACACAAGCATCTTATCCGTATACGGTTGAGTTTGAATATGAAGTAGAACGGAAATTCCTTTATTCAATTCCAACCTTTTCACTTTATTCTGATGATGAGGTTTCGATCCAAAAAGAAGTGTTTGAAGTAGTTTATCCAATCGCATTAAAGCCTCGTTATAAACTCCATTTACTAGCTGAGCCGCAAAAGCAAAAAGATGGAGACAACGAAAAAATAGTTTGGTCGTTCGAAAATATTAAACCCGAAAAATTTGAACCGTTTACAACGCAGCGAACCATTCCTAATGCAATGCTAGCACCTACTGAGTTTGAGTACGATGGCTACAGAGGAACGATGGAGTCTTGGAAAGGCTATGGCGAGTGGATCACTTTACTAAATCAAGGAAGGGGTTCGCTGGATAACGCCACCGTAGAAAAAGTAAATCAGCTAACTAAAAATTTGAAAACTAACGAAGAGAAAGCAAAGGCTATCTACGAATTCGTTCAAAGCAAAACACGGTATGTAAACATTCAATTGGGCATTGGCGGGCTACAACCCTTTCCGGCCGATGTGGTTGATAAAAATGGCTATGGCGATTGCAAGGCACTATCTAATTATACCGTTGCACTCTTGAAAACGGTTGGCGTAAAAGGATACTATACCACTATCCAAGCGGGTGCAAATGAAGCCGATATGGTTCTTGATTTCCCGAGCCATCAGGGCAATCACGTAGTTGTAAGCGTTCCGAATGGAAAAGATACGCTCTGGCTTGAGTGTACTAGCCAAACAAATCCATTTGGCTATTCGGGCAAATTCACTGGCGATCGCTACGCCCTCATGATCACCGAAGAAGGAGGCAAAATTGTACACACACCTACCTTAAAAACAGAACTGAACACACAGCATCAAAAGGCAGAGGTTACACTTGATAAAATGGGCAATGCCAAGGCAAAGATAGTTACTGCCTATTCGGGCCTGCAATATGAAAACAGCGGGTTGAACTTTCGAATTACTAGTTCGCATGATGAGCAAAAAGAATGGTTGCAAGAAAACCTGTCAATTCCGAGTTTTGATTTAGAGGCTTTCACAATGACCAACATAAAAAACAAAATACCCACCGCTATTGTGAAGGTTGATCTTACATTGAATAGATACGCATCCGTTAGTGGTAAGCGAATTTTCGTGACTCCCAATTTATTAAATCGTTCTACTTACCTTCCTCCCAAAACAGAAAACAGAAAAAATCCTGTTGCCTTTAAAAATTCTTACGTTGATGTAGATTCTATTAGCTACAACATCCCCGAAGAAATTTATCCAGAGTTTGTTCCAGCGCCTGTAAAATTCAAGAGTCGCTATGGCGAATACGAAGCCTCATTTAAATTCGATCAAGGCAAGCTTCTCTATATCCGTAAAGTAAAAATGATACCTGGCAATCATCCAGCTAGTGCATACACCGAGCTGGTAGATTTTTACAAGAGCATTAATAAGGCAGATAATATTAAACTAGTGTTCTTAAGCAAGACTTAGCCAATAGGTGCATTTGCTTCTTTAGCCATTACATTGTACACCAATTTATCTGTAAGCCCCGGCAGAAATTTGTTTAGGAAAACCGTGAATTTTCCTTGGGCAGTAAGAATCAAAATAGTTTTTCGTTTTACGGTTGCCTTATAGATGTGGCGGGCACATTCATCTGCGCTCATCATGGCTGCCTCATCTCGTGGCGATTCGCCCTGCGAGCTCCCATCTTTCGTCAGCGATCTCTTACGAATATTAGAGGCCGTAAATCCGGGACATGCCGTAAGTACGTGTACCCCTTTCTTTAGCATTTCGGTTCGCAATACTTCTAAAAATCCGTTTAGCGCAAATTTAGATGCCGAATACCCCGTCCGTCCCGGCAAACCGCGATAACCTGCGATAGAAGAAATGCCAATGACAGAACCCTTATTTTTCAAAATTTCGGGCATGCAATATTTAGTAGCATACAGCACCCCGTAAAAATTAATGTCCATTACTTTTTTTACTACCGCCATATCTACTTCGCTAAAAAGAGCCCGCATCGATATGCCAGCATTGTTGATTAGAACATCAATCCTCCCAAATTTTTGAACAGCCTCATCGGCCATTTTACGATTATCGTCTTCCACGCTTACATCAGCCTGAAAACCATGTGCCTCAATCCCCTTGCTTTTTAATTCTGCCACAGCTTGATGCAGGTCGGTTAAATTTCGCCCAGTAATAAATACCTTTGATCCGTTGGTTCCAAAAACTTCTGCCATTGCTTTGCCAATGCCAGACGAACCACCCGTTATGATTACTACTTTATCCTTCATTCCATCTTTTTTATCAAACAAAAGTACACAAACAATCGTGTAATAATTGATCTATGCTTTTGCTACGACTCATATCTCGATTACCTCTCGGCTTGCTGTATTTGCTGTCTAACTTTATGTTCTTTGTTGGCTATCGCTTGCTTAAATACCGAAGGGCTGTGGTATGGAAGAACCTCAAAAATTCCTTTCCCTCTACACCTGAACACAACCTTCGGAAAATTGAAAAAGAGTTTTATCAAAACCTTTGCGACTACACGGTAGAAACCATCAAGCTACTATCGATCGGTAAAGAAGATCTTACTCAGCGGATGCGCTACCAAAATCCAGAAATACTTCAACTTTTTGCCGATCAAAACAAATCAGTCATTTTGTTGGCCTCCCATCAATTTAATTGGGAATGGCTACTGGCGTCTGCCAGCATTAACCTTCCATTGCCCATTGATTTTGTGTATCAGAAGCAAAGCAGTCCTTCATTCAATCATTTTTTATTACAGATTCGCTGTCGATTTGGAGCTTACCCTATTGAGCGTGGGCAAACAGCACGCGAGGCAATCCGAAGAAAAGAAACCCCGAAGGCAATCGCTATCATAGCCGATCAGTTTCCAAACTTTGAGAAGAAAGTATGGACATCTTTTCTGAATCAGGAAACGGCCTTTTTTCAGGGCATCGGTCAGTTGGCTGTGTTAACTCAAAATCCTACATTTTTTGTGCGATCAAAAAAGATAAAGCGTGGCTACTACGCTGCGGAAATCATACCCGTAGCTTTGCCGTCCTATACCCGTGACAGCCAAACAATAGTAGAAAACTACGCTCAGTTGGTAGATCAGTTTATAACCGAAAGCCCGGCAAGCTGGCTATGGTCTCACGAGCGATGGAAAAGGAAAAGAGAGGAAAGTTGATGGGGTTCTAGGCAAATGCATGGGCTATGCCTATTTTTGAATCCTTAAAATCTTACCCCTACATGAAGCGCGACAAAGTTATCTTCGACCTTATTGAAAAGGAAAAGCAACGCCAAGAACATGGCATAGAGTTAATTGCCTCCGAAAATTTTACTTCACCTCAAGTAATGAAAGCGCAGGGTTCTGTGCTTACAAATAAATATGCCGAAGGCTTGCCCGGCAAACGCTATTATGGCGGCTGCGAAGTAGTAGATGAGGTTGAACAATTAGCAATAGATCGCATCAAAGAGTTGTTTGGTGCCGAATGGGCCAACGTGCAGCCACACTCGGGCGCACAAGCCAATGCGGCCGTAATGCTTGCTTGCTTAAAACCTGGCGATAAAATTTTAGGATTTGATCTTTCGCACGGGGGGCATTTAACACACGGTTCTCCTGTAAATTTTTCAGGCAAATTATATCAGCCTTCGTTTTATGGAGTAGAGCAAGAAACAGGGTTGATTGATTTTGATAAAGTGATTGAAATCGCTCAGCATGAAAAACCTAAAATGGTAATTTGCGGAGCCTCCGCATATAGCCGTGATTGGGACTATAAAAAATTGCGCGAAGCAGCAGATAGCGTAGGCGCGGTTTTATTGGCAGATATTTCTCATCCTTCGGGATTGATTGCCCGTGGATTACTTAACGACCCCATGCAGCATTGCCATATTGTAACCACCACTACGCACAAAACTTTGCGTGGCCCACGCGGAGGGTTGATCATGGTTGGAAAAAATATCGACAACCCATTTGGATTAAAAACACCTAAAGGCGATTTGAGAAAATTAGGTTCTGTGCTAGATTCTGGCGTATTCCCCGGCACACAAGGCGGCCCGCTAGAACATGTTATCGCTGCCAAAGCCATTGCATTTGGTGAAGCTTTATCTGATGAATATTTAGAATACGTGGTGCAAGTTGCCAAAAATGCAAAAGCAATGGCAAAGGCTTTTTCATCGAAAGGATATAAAATTATTTCGGGCGGCACCGACAATCATTTAATGTTGATAGATCTGCGCTCCAAAAACCTGACTGGTAAGTTGGCAGAAGAGGCATTGATCAAAGCCGACATTACCATTAACAAAAACATGGTGCCATTCGATACGCAATCGCCCATGGTTACTTCTGGAATGCGCATAGGTACACCCGCAATAACCACACGGGGCATGAAAGAAAAAGACGTTGAAAAAGTGGTAGACTTTATTGACGAGGCTTTGAAAAAACCTGAAGATCTAAAACACTTAAAGGCAGTAAAGCGGAAGGTGAATTCACTAATGAAGAAGTTTCCGCTGTTTAGTTAATGATTTGCAGAACCCTATAATTTCCCTCAGATTGCAACTTTATTTAGTTGACTCTGCGGGAATTTTTTTGAATTATGGCTGAAGAAAAAGAAATGGCTTTTCTCGATCACTTAGAAGAACTGCGCTGGCATGTGGTGCGTTCTGCGGGAGCCATCGTGTTAGCAATGATCGTCTCGTTCGTTTTTATTAGGGAGATTTTTGAGTATATTATTTTTGCCCCTGCAAAAATAAACTTCCCTACCTTCAAATACATGTGCGAGGTAGGCAAGCTAATGGGCATCAATGATCTTTGCGTTACCGAGCTGCCCTTTAAACTTCAAAGCCGTATGATGACGGGGCAGTTTATGATGTCGTTAACAGCTTCTTTTGTAATCGGGCTTATTGTTGCCTTTCCGTATGTGGTGTGGGAGTTATGGTCGTTCGTGAAACCAGGCCTTCAAAATAAAGAACGAAAATTCTCTAAAGGAGCGGTAGCCGCGGTTTCGTTTCTTTTTATTTCGGGAGTACTTTTTGGGTACTTCATTTTATGCCCAACTACCATTTGGTTTTTGGCGAGCTATTCTATTAGCGATATGATCATAAACGAGTTTGATATTACTTCGTATGTATCTACCATATCGAGTTTAGTGTTGGGTTGCGGTTTGCTTTTCCAATTTCCAATGGTCATTTATTTCTTATCTAAGATCGGAATGGTTACACCCGACTTGATGAGAAAATACAGAAAGCACTCTGTAGTGGTGATTTTAATTTTAGGTGCCGTTATTACCCCTTCGGGCGATCCGTTTAGCCTTACCGTAATCTCTTTACCGCTTTATATTTTATTTGAAATCAGCATCTATATATCTTCGATTGTAGTACGCAATAAATTAAAAGCCGAAGCAGCAGAACTTCGGGCAGACCAACAACAAAATTAATCGACCATGGAAAAAATCGCGCTAGGAGCCGATCATGCTGGCTATGAATACAAAGAGCATCTAAAAAAATGGTTAGAGAAAAAAGGGTATTCCATTATAGATTTTGGAACGTACAGTAGCGATTCGGCTGACTATCCCGACTTTGCACACCCAGTGGCAACCGCTGTAGAAAGCAAAGAGTACAATGTTGGATTGCTTATCTGCGGAAGCGCCAATGGCGTGGCCATGACTGCGAATAAGCACCAAGGCATTCGGGCTGCAATTTGCTGGAAGGAGGAATTGGCTGAGTTAGCAAAAACGCATAACAATGCAAATATTCTATGCATACCGGCACGCCATGTTAGTATTGAGTTGGCTGAAAAAATACTTGACACTTTTCTGCGATCAACTTTTGAAGGTGGCCGCCATGCAAGGCGGGTCGATAAAATCAGTTGCTAATTTTGGTATAGATAATTCCCTCTTTACGATACAACGGCTTCCACGTTGGAAGTTTTTCAAAAATAGGTTTCATTAAATCCGAAGGATCAATGATTACATCTGGGGTGTTTACTTGAAATGATTTTTCGATCAGGCTAATATTTTCAAAGTAGGTAGGCTCCTCAAAAATTGATTTCGAGAGTTTCCAATTTAAAAAGAAAGATCCAAGTTGATTTTGTAGAAATACGCCATCGTTCGATTCTAGCAGCAATACTTTTTTATCTTTAATTTCTGGATGAGCTACACTAGAAAAAAACTTATTGTAATTTATTGACTTTACGACTCCGTTCTTTCCAAGAAATGATATTGTTAAGGTGGCCGCAAGTAATATCAACAGCATGGTTTCGGCCAACCATTTTCTGCGAATGAGCAATAAGTAATGGCTAAGAAAATAGGTGAGCGGAGGTAAAAAAACATAAAAGCTATGGGGAGTCCTTTCGCGAGTAAACAAAAGTTGAAAAAATGAAATAATAAACCATAGCAACATCACCTGCATTAGTTGCGATTGATATTTGGTAAAGTGTGCTTCGCGATTGAGCATCACCAACGAAAAAAGCAAATAAAGTAACGGAATCGCACACAACACAAGTAATGATTGCGTGCTTATGATAGATAGGGTGCTAAGCGTAAAGTTTGGAATGTAAAAGTGATTGACTAAGTAGTGCTGCTCGTTTTTAAAAAAGAAAACTGAAATCAATAAGACGTGAGGAAGTGCAAACCCAAAAACCAATAGCATGGCTTTTCTAAAAGTTAAACGCGTAAATACAAAAAGGATGACTAGCGTTCCAATTAGAAAAATAAAATAACTGAATAAAATCAACGAAGCGGTGCCAAGGTAAATCCCTGCATTTAAAACTAGCTCATCGCGTTGTTCCTTAAATTCAATTTCTTTGAATAAATTATTAAGCACAAACAATAACAAGGTAGAGGCCAACAACTCGGGCGAAAGCGAAAGCAGATCAAACGAAAAAAGGGCAAGTACCCCAAAAATCAGAGCTGGCACATAAGTATTCTCATTGTAGGCCTTGTTGCCGATAAGCAGTATCGAAAAAAAAGAAGCCTGAAAAAATATCAATACAAGAGCAATGATATGGCGGGCGGTATTCGATCGGCTAAAAGCAAAATCCATCCAACCTTGCATCCACCCAAATAGCGGTGCTGTGTCGTCTACCAATGTTGTATAAAGCGCATTCCCTTGATTGAGCGATTCGCCAATTACCATTGCCTTTAGTTCTTGCCAAGTAACTGGCATCGGTGCGATAAACAGCGGCAAACTGATTATTATCAAGATGAGTAAAACCGCAAAAAGCCGATAAGGATCGTTTATTCTAAAAAATCGGAGCACAGAAAAAATATTCAGGCTGCAAATAAATCAAAAATAGTGTGATTGACATTGAGTACTTTTACTTTATGAGCGGAACCGTACGGCAACAAAAATACAGCAAGCTGATTTTGAAAGAACTCAGCGCCATCTTCTTAAAAGAAAAAACCAACATTCTCGACAATGCTTTTATTACCATTGCCGATGTAAAAATGAGCCCCGATTTGAGCATTGCCCGTGTCTACCTCAGCATGACGTTGGCGGCCAATAAGGCGGCTATCCTCGACAAAATCAACTTGAAGAAAAGTGAAATACGAAAAGCGCTTGGCAATAAAATACGAAACCAAGCACGCATCGTTCCGCAGCTTTCTTTTTTTATTGACGAGATAGAAGAAGGCGCGCAGCGCATCGAAGACATTATCAAAAATTTGAATATACCAAATGAAGAAAATTGACAATACCAAAATGGCAGTTGACAAAGTGTTGGCTGGCCTAAGTCTAATCTTGTCGATTGCCTATTTGTCAACTAACAGACCAGCAGCAACTTGAACTTCCCTCTCTTCATAGCCAAACGGTATTTTCTTTCTAAGCGCAAAAAGAGCTTCATCAATATCATCTCTATGCTATCGATGGTGGGGGTTGCGTTTGCCACCGCTGCACTCATTATTGTTTTGTCGGTTTTTAATGGACTTGAAGACTTGCTACGCTCATTAAACAATTCGTTTGATCCAGAGCTAAAAATAGAAGCTACAAAGGGAAAATCGTTTGAGGTAGACTCGCTATTACTTTTAAAAATCAAAAGTATAGCAGGTGTTGAAACAGTAACCGAAGTAATTGAAGATTACGCGCTCGTGCGCTATCGCGATGCCGATATGGTTGTAACTATAAAAGGCGTGAGCGATAATTTTATCGATCAGCATCGGCTCGATGGCAATATTGTAGAAGGCAAGCTACGCCTTCGTGAAAACGGTATTAACTACGCCATTATTGGCAGGGGTTTAAAATATGCGCTGAGCATTACAGTAGAAAACAATATTTATCCGTTGCAGGTTTTCTATATTAAAAATACAAAAGGGCCAACCCTTGATGTGTCTAAACTTTATTCGAGGCGCGACATAGAACCGGGTTCTGTTTTTTCGATTGAAAAAAACTATGACGATAATTTTATATTCCTACCCCTTGACTTTGCTAAAGACCTGCTGGACTATGGTAACAAACGAACCTCGCTCGAAGTAAAAACCAATGCCGCATCAACTGTTTCAGCAGTTCAATCTGAGTTAAAAAAATTATTGGGATCAGGTTTTCAGGTGCTCACTAACGAAGAGCAGCACAAAGACATTTACAAGCTGTTGAACATGGAGAAACTATTTACCTTCTTATCGCTTACACTACTGATCGTGGTTGCCTCCATAAATATTTTCTTTTCATTGATGATGCTGGCCATTGATAAGAAAAAAGACATTGCAATCTTATCGGCAGTTGGTGCGAGCCCTTCATTGATCAAGCGCATTTTTTTAAGCGAAGGTGCGCTGATAGCTTTTATAGGTGCTGCCATTGGGTTGTTTGTTGGGGGAGGTATTTGCTGGTTGCAAGATCATTTCGGGCTGGTTGGCATGGGCATGGAAAATTCCATCGTCACCAATTATCCAGTAAAGCTCAACCCGTTCGATTTCGTAACCACTTCTTCAGTGATTATTGCCATTACATTTCTTATCTCCTTCTACCCAGCTGCGCTTGCCGCCAAATCATTTACAACTCAAGAGCTTTAGCATGTAATGAACGTGTAGGTTCTTAACCAAAATGCATAAAATTGGTATGCTGAAAATAGCTAAATTTCGAGTCCGCTTAGTGTAAAATGTTGGAAAAATAGAGGTTTGCGCTACTTTTTCAGCGTTTGTGGTTTAATCCAATTCGAGCGGGCTTATGTAGCATGAAAGTATCTGCGGCACAACCTTTTCAAATTATTTACTCGCTATATCAGCACGAGTACCTCGGCTATATTTTTGAGTCGTACATCGTGCACTTAGACGAAAAAGGTAAGCTTACTTACCAACATCAAAATATTTCGGCCAAAAATGCACGTGAATTTTCTAAAGGTTTAGATACAAGAGATTTTGAGTTGATCGATATGATGGACAGCATGAACCAAGATGCTGTTCTTAAGCACTTCTCAAAAAAAGTAATGAAGCCAGATGAGTTTTTCAGCAAAGTCTTTCATAAAGAGAAGGGCGATGAACTGTTGCAAGAACAGATTGAAGCCTATATGGAAAAGCGCAGGGCGCAAGTGCTCGAAAAACTAAAAGGCAAAATGCTTTTTGAAATGGGTAACGATGGCGAGCCCACTTGGCGAAAATTAGAAGTGTTGGAGACACGAGCTTCCATTCAATTTCATTTTCAACGCAGCCAAGAAAACACCAACTACTACCCTACTATTTCGCATGGCGGCAAACGCGTTGATATACCAAACCCGAGTGCCTACTTGATTTGCAAGCAACCCGCCTGGATGGTTTTCAACGGGAGACTCTATGGATTTGAAAAATTTGTTGATGGTAAAAAGCTACAGCCTTTCTTAAACAAGAAGCACGTAGTGATACCTAAAAATTTAGAAGAGACTTACTACAACCGTTTTGTGGCTCCGCTTATCGCTTCCTTTGATGAAATAGAGGCAAATGGTTTTGAAATTGCAAAGCACGAGTACGACCCGCACCCGCTGCTTACTATTTCAGAACTGCCAACGGCTGCCGAAAAAAATTCTCCTTCTCTTTTTGGATCAAATCAAGATGCTGGTGAGCATGGTGATGACGAGGCCGGAAAAATTGTTTTCGATTTATCGTTCCGCTATGGAAAATATAAATTCCGTGGTGATGCCTTTGGGTCGATAAGCGTTACGGTAGAAAAGAAAGAAGACGATTACGTTTTCCACCGCATAAAGCGAAACATAGATTCCGAAAAAAAATCAGCACAAACATTAATTAAGTTAGGGTTGCCATTGCGTGGCTTTCGGTGTGCCATCGAAAAAACGCACGCCTTCTCGTGGATAAACGAGAATCGGGTAAACTTGCTCAATTTAGGTTTTGAAGTTAACCAACCTGAAAACCGCGACAAGAAATATTTTGTTGGTAAGGCGGTTATTGAATTAGAGGTAAAAGAAAACATCGATTGGTTTGATATTCATGCAAAAATTCGATTTGGCGAATACGAAATTTCGTTCAAAGAACTTCGTAAGCTTATTCTCAAAAAGAAAGTAGAATTCAAATTGCCCAATGGCGAAATCGCTATTATACCCGATGCTTGGCTAATCAAGTATGGCGATTTATTTGCTCTTAGCGAAACGCATGGCGAAAATGAAAAGCCGATGCTTAAGAAGCACCACATTAATTTGGTGAGCGAACTGGAAGAGGGAAACTTGGCAAAAGTTCACATGAGCGATCGCTTGCGCAATCTTCAATCTTTTACTGGCATTAAAGATTACGCCTTGCCCGCACAATTCAATGGCACACTTCGTCCATATCAAAAAGCGGGATATAACTGGTTGCGTTTTCTAAACGAATTTCATTTAGGCGGCTGCTTGGCCGATGACATGGGCCTTGGAAAAACGGTGCAAACATTAGCGCTGCTTCAGTCCGAAAAAGAAAAGGGAAATGCAGGCACTTCGTTGCTGGTGATGCCCACTTCACTGATATACAACTGGGAAATGGAAGCGGCCAAATTTACTCCGGATCTAAAAATTTTAACCTATACTGGTACGCTCCGAAATAAAGATGTAAGTAGATTTAGCAAGTATGATTTAGTACTTACCTCTTATGGAATTACTCGGCTAGATATTGACGTGCTCGATAAATTTTATTTTAACTATATAATTCTAGACGAATCGCAGGTAATAAAAAATCCCACAGCAAATATTGCTAAAGCCGTAATGCAGTTAAAGTCGAGATATAAACTGACACTAACAGGAACTCCTCTAGAAAATACGACTCTTGATTTGTGGTCGCAAATGACATTCATAAACCCAGGGCTTTTGGGCGGACAAACTTTCTTCAAAAAAGAATATCAGTTGCCCATTGAGAAAAAAGCAGACGAGGCGAAAACAAAGAAACTCAATGGCATCATCAGGCCGTTCATGTTGCGCAGGTTAAAATCTCAGGTGGCTACTGATCTTCCCGAAAAGGTAGAGAACGTGTACTACACCAATATGACGCCAGAGCAAGAAGAAAAATACGAAGAAGTAAAATCCTTCTATCGCCACAAACTTCTTGAGTTAATTGACAAAGAGGGCATCGGCAGTTCGCGCATTCAAATTTTAGAAGGGCTTACCAAGTTGCGGCAGATTTCTAACCATCCAAAAATGATTGATGCCCATTATACCGGCAAATCAGGAAAGTTGGAAGATGTTTCGCACATGATCGAAAACGCATTGCTAGAAGGCCACAAGCTGCTAGTGTTTAGTCAATTTGTAAAACACTTGGAGATCGTAAAAGAAATGCTGAAGGACAGAAAAATCCCTTTCGCCTATTTAGATGGATCGAGTACCGATCGCAAAGAGCAAGTAGAGAAATTTAATAAGAACCCCGACTTAAAAGTTTTTTTGATTTCCATTAAAGCGGGCGGCCTTGGGCTTAACTTAACGGAGGCAGACTACGTGTTTATTTTAGATCCATGGTGGAACCCAGCCGTTGAAGCACAAGCGGCCGATCGCGCCCATCGTATTGGACAAAAGAAAAAAGTGTTTACCTATAAATTCATTACCCGCAATACGGTAGAAGAAAAAATACTTACGCTGCAGAAACACAAATTGAAGCTTTCAGAAAACCTCATTCAAAACGAAGAGAATGTAGTGAAGGCGCTTACTCGAGAAGATATAGAGATGTTGATGAGCTAGTGGCTTCCTATTTACTTTTGCGAATTGCCTTTGCTGCTTTGATAAGTGACCCCTTCTCTAACCAATAATAATCAGCGTATTCTAAAAGGCATCGTGCTGGCGTTGCTGGGTGCAATCTGCTTTTCTACCAAAGCCATCTTTGTAAAACTTGCTTATCGCGATACGCATGTAGACGCCTTGACTCTACTTGCGTGGCGAATGATTTTTTCTGTGCCTTTTTTTGTTGGGGCCGCTCTTATTTCTTCGAGTAAAGCAACGAACACAAAATTCACTCCACGTCAGTGGGCATATATTGCTGTAGTTGGTTGCTTGGGTTATTACATCAGCAGCTTACTCGATTTTTTAGGACTCGCTTATGTTTCGGCCAGTATCGAACGCCTTATTTTGTTTGTTTACCCTACGTTGGTTTTACTAATGTCTGCCCTCATCTTTAAAGTAAAAATAAAACCACTACAATGGTTGGCGGTTGTTATTACTTATGTTGGACTGGCTATCGCTTTTACTAGCGAAATAGATTGGGGCGCTGAGCAAAGCAAGAATTTTCTGTTGGGGTCTGTTTATATTTTTATTTGTGCCTTTACCTATGCAGCCTATATCGTTGGCAGTGGTCAACTTATTCCACAAGTGGGAGCTTCAAAGTTTAACAGTTATGCGATGAGTTTTGCCTCGGTGGGTGTACTGTTGCACTTTGCCGCGTTCAGTCAAGTGTCATTATTTCATTTGCCTGCGCTGGTTTATGTTTACAGTTTTTTGATGGCTGTTTTTTCTACTGTCATTCCTTCCTATTTAGTAACCGCAGCCATTAACCGAATGGGCTCAGACAATACGGCTATCGTGGGAAGCGTAGGGCCGGTATCTACAATCGTATTGGCTAATGTTTTTTTAAGCGAAGCCGTTACCTTCTGGCAATTGATTGGCACATTGTTAATCTTAGTGGGCGTATGGATTATCAGTAAACAGAAATGATATGAAGAAATTTCTATTCCTGCTTTTTCTTTTTACAAGTGAGAGCCATTTATTGGCGCAGAAAAATTCGAGCTATGTTTTTGTCTTTTTACACAAGCGAGTTGATTTGCCCGAACTGCCAAAAGGAGAACTTGATAAGCTGATGGAGGGACACCTCGAGAACATCAACAAAATGGCAAAAGAAGGTAAGCTACTAGTGGCAGGCCCATTTGAAGGAGGCGGAGGCATTTTTATTTTTAATACCAAATTACAAACTGATGTTGTCGAGTGGTTGAAAGCGGATCCTGGCATTCAGGCCAATCGGTGGAGATTAGAAATACTCACCTACACACCGCAAGTTGGCGGTGTTTGCGCTGTAGGCGAGAAATACGAAATGGTTACTTATTCGTTCATTCGCTTTATACCAAACATTGCTAAGTTCAACGTGCAAGATGCGCCCGAGCTTTTTGGAAAACACGACCGCTATGTAAAAGATATGATGAAAGATGGCAACACCATTGCCGAAGGGAGTTTTGGTGACAGTGAGGGGGGTATTTGGATTGTAAAAGGCGAATTAGATAAAGAAACCATCGAAAAAGATCCTGCCGTGCGCGAAGGCTTCATAGAACTCGACATCAAAAAACTATATATTGCCAAAGGTTCTTTTTGCGAGAAGTAAAATCGCTTATACAGTCTGCCCTCATTTCCCAATTACTCAACTACTACCATCGCCAGCTTGTTTCCTTTTTTGTTGATGGCTAATCGCGTAATGCCTTTTATCTTTTCATTAGCGGCCATGGATATTTCTATCCATTTTTTTTCATTGGCCGGATCGAGGTAGTAAATCTTAGTACCATCGCTCATAATAATTTTCCCATCGGATGTCCAACACAAATCCTCGCGGCTGGGCAACGTTGTGGCAATATCGGTGATCGTTCCAGTCATTTTATCTAATCGTTTGATAATCCATTCGCTCTCCGAAACTTTATGCACAAAGCTCATCGCATTCTGACCCGGAATTGAATGCAGTGATCTGCCAATCTTCTCTGCTAAGATTTTATCTGTTCTCGTCTTCGTATCATACAGTCTCAAGGTTTGCGGTTCGCCTAAAACAAAGAGCAGTAATCGAGAATCATCTATCCACGCATGGTAGCCAACAATTAAGTTGTCGATGATTACGGATGGTTGTCCGCCTTGCACTGGGTACTTTCCTAAATCCTGTGCATTATTATCACGTTGAATGATGCACGAAATAAATTTTTTATCTGGCGTGAGGGTGGGGGAGTATTCTCGTTCGGTCGTTTTAGTAAGAGACTTGGTCTCGTCTGTTTTAAAATTGTAAATTTTTATATCTGATCGACCATCCTCATTGAATGACGAATAGTAAACCAGCGGCTTATCAGAATGAAATGAAGGCTGATTGTCGTAACCTGTATGGTTGGTAATATTCTTTGGATTAGAAAGAGTAAGTGAATTCTTCTTTTGGTGTAAATCAAAAAGAAAAATTTCTGACCCCGTTTGCGCGTACAAACTTGATCCAGCAATAAAAAGAATAACAATTATCAATTTCATGATGTTGATTATTTTTTAATAAACATGTAATCGGTAGTCAACGCCAACAGTGCCTTCACACCAGTAACAAATGATTTTTCATCGATCATAAAATCGGCTGTGTGGTGTACGGGTTGCTTTTCTAATTTTTCATCGGTAGGGTAGGCTCCTAGAAAAAAGAAAACGCCTGGTGCTTTTTGTTGAAAGAAAGAAAAATCTTCGGCCATGGTAACGGCTGGTATTTGTATTACATTTTCTTTACCTGCGGCCCGTTGCAAGCTGGGTATCATCAGGGCAGTCAATGCTGGATCGTTGTATGTTACAGGATACCCAGTGCTTATGATAGCTTCTGCGGTGGCCCCTGCCGACTCAGCAATTTTTGTTACAGTCTGTTTTATTTTCTCATGCACGTTGGTTTGCATCGAAACATCAAACGTGCGGATAGTGCCTTCCATCAATGCGATTTCAGGAATGATGTTACCTCTATTGCCCGAATGGATACTTCCAATCGTAATTACCACTCCCGCTTTCGTTAGTTCTGATTGTCGGCTTACAATGGTTTGTAGCCCTGTCATTATTTGGCTCGATACCATAATGGGGTCTACACCGTCCCATGGTGTTGCACCGTGCGCGCCCTTTCCCGTCACTTTAATAGTGAGGCCATCAACGGCTGCCATCAATCCTTCGGGCTTCAAAGTAATTTTGCCACTGGGTCTCAAAGATTGTATGTGTAATCCAAACACTACATCTACCTTGGGATTTTCCATCACGCCCTCCTTTATCATCAGTTCCGCTCCAGAAGTTCCATCGCTGGGCAAACCCCCTTCTTCTGCAGGCTGAAAGAAAAATTTAATGGTGCCTTTCAGTTCGTTTTTATTCTTAGATAATATTTCGGCCACAGCCATTAACATAGCCATGTGTGCATCGTGACCACAGGCGTGCATCACTCCGGCTTCTTGTCCGTTGAAAATAGTTTTCTCTTTTGAGGCAAACGGCAGCGAACTTCGCTCCGTTACGGGCAGCCCGTCCATGTCGGCACGCAGTGCAATTACCGGCCCGGGTTTGTCTCCTTTCAATAAACCAACAACCCCTGTTTTTGCTATTGGATATTGCACTTCAATACCCAGCGACTTTAAATGTGCTACTATGTAAGCACCTGTCTTTGTTTCGCGATTTGAAAGCTCGGGATATTGATGGAGGTGCCTGCGCCACTCTATCATTTTAGCTTCGATTTCTTTTGCTTGTAGTTCAAGCTTGGCTTGTAATTTAAGATTTACTTGCGCTTGGGCGGCAAGTGTTGAACACAATGCCAGCAGTAAAAAGTAAGTGTACTTCATTGTAATTTTACGGAGTTATTGACTTGAAGGTAAAGAAAAGTAGCACCCCGCCAAACTTAATTTTAATGGAGTGGATTAAGATTTTTGAATCGGCCGTTGAGGCACAGCATACTTTGCGCGAAAATGTGCCTCAGCGATTTGTTGTAAAGGGCAAAACGGTTTGTTTAGTGCTACGCGAAAACGAACTCTATGCTTTTGAAAACAAATGCCCACACAATGGAGAGAGTTTGAGCAACGGGGCGATCAATTATATGGGTGAAGTGGTTTGCCCTTGGCACGGCTATCGGTTCAATATCAAGACAGGAAGAGAGTGTGCCGAGCGATGTAGAGATTTAGAAACGTTTCCTGTCAAACAAAATAGCGATGGTGTTTTTATCGCTGTGGTCTAACCTTCTTTGACTATGACATGCGCATGGCACAATAGTAGTTGTTATATTGCGTTCAATTACATTGTTATTAAGTTTCTGTGCGATACCTCTCTATACTTTTTGTTTTGTTTTGTTGCTGCCCCACATGGGCACAGCCAGCCGAAGAATCTGAACTGATGGCGAGGCTCAGTTTTTCCCCTACCATACCTACCGAGCTTCTTGCAACGCGCTCGGTCGTGTTGTTTCAAAGCTCCATACCACAAAAAGAGTTAGAAGAGTGCCAGCGCTTTTTTCAACAAACAGGCATTGATGCCGTTGCGTATTTTGATATTCACCGTATGTTGGCTGGTCAAGATGTGCGTAAAGCTTACGCATCGTACATGGCTAACCGTAGCATCAAATTTTTAATTCTATTTCAAAAAGATGAGAAAGGTTACAGACTCATCTTCTGCAATTTTAACGGAAAGAAAGATTTGGTTGATAACAACGCGCCCGCATGGAAACAAGAAAATGTTTCGTTGAATGAATTGCTCCGAACAGTCTATCGGTTTGCGGTTAGTAATTTAAGAAAGCAAAATTTTCTAATCAACGATTTGCCCGAAATGGATATTATCATTAATCCGTTTATTGGGCGTATCAACGAAAGTTTTCCAATAGAAGTTAAATCATTTAAAACAGCAATTCCAAAGTTTGGCAATGCTGCCGATGATGCAGAGTTGGAAGCTTACCTGAAAGCGAATTTTCCGCTAAAGTATGAATTGGTTGATGTCGATGCTACCGAAGAATCGCTCTATACCAAAGGCTTTCGCACCATCTTGCGGTTTATACATGCACGAGGCATTGTAGCCAAAGAGATTCTGGGATATGATGTAACACAAGTTGCCCGCTCAATTTCTACGGCCATGTTTGTAGAAACCGATTTTCAGATTAAAACCATTCCGGCCGATCAAGCGGTATATAAATTCTACTTTAAGAACATCGAGTATGGGAATATTTTTCTAGGAACTAAGTGGGATGCTGACCTTACCTGGCAAGACGCGCTGCGCAATCATATTCAGGCGTATAAAGTCAATCAGAAGATTAATTGAGTTGTAGATTCTTTTGCGCCACGAAGGCACTAAATCACAAAGTAGTCAGAAACAAAATCTGACTATCTTCTCGCAGGAGATTTTCGCTTTTGTATTAACACGATCACAATGGCCACCAGAATTAAAACCAAAAAGCCATTGTTGGTATGAAAGAATGGTAAATCAATATCGAAGTGCCAACCCCAATCATCTCCCGAGCCAAAAAGTATTTTGAAAGGAAATGTTATGATCGCAAAACAAATTCCAAGAATGGCTACCATCACTCCAAACAATGCACCTAAGATTCCAACTGCCACGCCAAACAGTCCAGCACCTATGGAAAACCAAATAGGAAAGGTGATGACTAATAAAATGATGGTGGCTAACGAAGTAGAGGTTGATGTGGAGCGGCTCATAATAGAATCTTTACACCTCACTCCTCAAAAATCATTCTCAACTATAAAGGCCCCAAATCGCTTTAATTTAGCGTTCGACTGTGGAGCAATTGTATGATAATGAACAGATTTACTGGACGAAAGTGAACATCGCTCAGCTCCTCTTCTTGTAGTTCACAATGGCCCATGAATTCAAAATCACTGCAAAAATTGCAGCTGCCATCAGGTGATAGCGGATATCAAAAAGGGTGCTGCCCTTCAACACCACCATGCGGATGACTTCGATAAAATACGATACCGGATTGAATTTGGTAAACACTTGCGCCCACACAGGCATGCTCTCAATGGAAGTATACAACCCGCCCAGCAAGATAAAAATCATGATGAGGAAAAACGAAATGAGCATCGCTTGCTGTTGTGTTTGTGCGTACGTGGAAATTAACAATCCCAAACCCAACACGCCCAGCAAATAAACAGCAGCGAAAATATAAATGGTAGAAAGGTTGCCTACCGGAACAATGCCGTAAAAAATCCATTCCAATGTTAAGCCGATGCTAAGTGTGGTTAAACCCAACACCCAAAACGGAATGAGTTTGCCGAGAATAAATTGATACTTGTGAATGGGAGTGACATTGATTTGCTCGATGGTGCCCACTTCTTTTTCTTTGACGATGTTGAGTGCCGTGAGAAACGAACCCACCATAGTTACAAGCACCACTAAAATGCCGGGCACCATGAATATTTTATAATTCATCAGCGGGTTGAACCAATTAATGGATGAAATCTGAAAAGTAGGCTGTGGATTGACACGCGGAAGTTGCACCCAATCGAGGCGCACCTCGCGATTAAAGTCGTTGATGATGCTACGCAGGTAGGCGCCACCTAGGTTTGCTTTCACTCCGTTGATGGCATTGAGTGCCATGAACAATGTGGCTTTGTCTTCGCGCACTAAATCTTTTTCGAAGGAGGCTGGAATTTGCAAAACGATATCTGCCTGATCGTGTTCAACGTATTCCAAAGATTTCTCAAACGACTCGTTGTAATCGACCAGATTGAAATAACCGGATGCTTTTACTTTGTTGACGAGTTGCATGGAGTAGGTAGAGTGGTCTAAATCGACCACCGCCACATTCACGTTTTTAATTTCGTAGTCGGCAGCCAGCGGCAACACAAGCAACTGAATCATGGGCATCATGAAGATGATTCGAAGGATGGCAGGGTCTCGGAATATTTGCCGAAATTCTTTTTCTAGTAAAATCCGCAGTATTCTCATACACTCCAATCGTTTAATGAAACCGCTACGGCAAGGGATTGCAGCCGAAAGCCCATGCGCCTCGCATGGCTTGCAGCGAATAGCCCGGCCCGCAGGGTGCCGCCAAATAATTTCTCATCGTGTATCATTCGAGCCGCGTTTTAAATTTTTTAATGCTGATCAACATGAGCACCGTAGTCATGCCTGCTAGAATCATTGTCTCTTTCCAAATGCTGAAGAAGCCAAGGCCTTTGATCATCACCGCTTTGACGATGTAGTAAAACCATTTGGCAGGAACCACATTTGAAATGATCTGCAAGGGCAGTGGCATATTCTCGACAGGAAACATGAAGCCGCTGAACATGATGGTAGGCAGAAACATGCCCATGAGTGAAATGAGCATGGCGGTTTGCTGCGAGTTGGTAATGGACGAAATGAAAAGTCCGAGTGCCAGTGAAGTAATGGTAAACAGAAAACATTCAAACACCAACAAGAGCAAGCTGCCCTGGATGGGCACATCGAGTGCGAAGACGCTGAGAACTAAAATGCTTCCGATGTTGATCATGGAAAGCAACAGATACGGAACCATTTTGGCAATGACTACACGCAGCGGCACCATAGGCGAAACGAGAATCACTTCCATGGTTCCGATTTCTTTTTCGCGCACAATGGAAATAGAGGTCATCATAGCGCAGACGAGCATGAGTACCATGGCCATCACACCGGGCACAAAATTGTACGAGCCTTTCATTTGCGGGTTGTAGAGCATTCGCATTTCGGTTTGGATCATGTATGGGAAATCCTGATTGCCGCGAATGTTGTTTTGATAATCTAGGATGATGGCGGATGCATAGTTAGTAAGTGTATTGGCCACGTTAGGATCTGTGGCATCGGCTATGAGTTGGATAGGGGCGGTGTTGGTATGTAAAAGTGTGCTTTGAAACTGCGAGGGGAAAACAATGACAAGTTTGATTTTTCCTTCGCGGAATGCAGGCTCGATATCGGCTTCGCTTTGCAGATTTTTTTCAATGTCGAAGTATTGGCTAGCTTCTAACTGCTGCGTGATGGATGCGGTGACTTCATCTTTGGATTGATCGAGAATGGCAATGCGCGAATTTTTTACTTCGTTAGTGAGCGCAAAGCCGAAGATAACGATTTGCACCACGGGCATGCCAAACAAAATGAATAGCGTGCGCTTGTCGCGGAGCAAATGATAAAATTCTTTTTGTATGAAAAATAAAAACTGCTTCATGAATATCGTTAATGGTTATTCGTTGATGGTTGTTGGGCTGTTGTTATATCAACAAAGGTTCCTATTAATCTCCTCTTTTTGCTTTTCGGGCCAGTTGCACAAATACTTCTTCCATGCTGGGGGCGTTAAACTTTCGCTTCAGCTCCAATGGCGTATCGAGCGCGTCAATCCGGCCATCTACCATAATTGAAACACGATCGCAATACTCGGCTTCGTCCATGTAGTGGGTGGTGACAAACACGGTTGTGCCCTTGCTGGCAGCCTGGTAAATCAATGTCCAGAATTCGCGCCTTGTAATAGGGTCTACGCCTCCTGTGGGTTCATCAAGAAAAACAATTTTAGGCTGATGAATCATGGCCACCGAAAATGAAAGTTTTTGTTTCCATCCCAGTGGTAACGACTTCACTAACTTATTCACTTGTTCTTCTAAGTGAAGTTGATGAACGAGTGTTTCGGTTTTTGATTTGATTTCGTGATCATTCAACCCGTATATCCCTCCATAGAACCGAATGTTTTCGCGAATCGTTAAGTCCTCGTACAATGAAAACTTCTGACTCATGTAGCCGATACTCTTTTTTATTTTCTCCGCATCTTGATACAAATCGTAGCCCGCCACCATGGCCTGTCCGCTGGTAGGGAAAGAAAGTCCGCAGAGCATGCGCATGGCTGTGGTTTTGCCTGCACCATTGGCACCTAAAAATCCAAAGATCTCGCCTTGCTTCACATCAAACGTAATCGCATTCACCGCTGTGAAGTCGTTGAAGCGTTTGGTGAGCTCGCGTACGGAAATGGCAAAGTCTTCTTTCATTGGCGCATCAGTTCCATGAAACAATCTTCGATGGTGGCCGAAATCTTCTGTACTTCAAGAACAGGGGCAATTTTTGCTAACTCGCTTGTTGCTTGCGAGTCAGGAATAGCATGAGTGAAAGTCACGTGATGATATTGACCGAACGGATAGCAACTGTCGATGGCCTCACTTGCCTGCAGCGTCTGCATCAATTGATACATATTTTCTCCGCGCACGGCCCACAACGGCTTTTTAAAATTCTCAGTAATCCCTTTCGGGGAATTGATCTCCATGATTTTTCCGTTTTGCATCAGCGCCACGCGATCGCACAAACTGGCTTCGTCCATGTAGGGCGTTGACACGATAATGGTGATTTGATGCTTTTGTAAATCGCGGAGCAGTTCCCAAAACTCTTTGCGCGACACCGCGTCTACACCCGTGGTGGGTTCATCTAAAAACAAAACACTTGGCCGATGGATGAGCGCACAACTCAGCGCGAGCTTTTGTTTCATGCCTCCTGAGAGGGCACCCGCTCTGCGCTTTTTGAAGGGCTCAATTTGCTGGTAGATGGCTTTCACCAAATCGTAGTTTTCTTCCAGCGAGGTATTAAAGAGTGTGGCGAAGAAAGAAAGATTTTCCTCCACGGTTAAATCCTGATACAGAGAAAAGCGACCGGGCATGTAACCTACACGTTTGCGAATTTCTTTGTAATCGCGAACCACATCAAATCCGTCTACGGTTGCAGTACCTTCATCGGCCAACATGAGTGTAGTTAAAATTCGAAACAGCGTAGTCTTGCCGGCACCATCAGGCCCAATCAAACCAAACAGCTCACCTTTACTTACATCAAAAGTGATTTTCTGCAAAGCAGTGACCACCGACTTCTCGGCTTTGAAAGTTTTTTTTACGCTATCGACTTTAACTGCAATCATGCAATGGTTATCGGTTGTGTCAAAATTAAAAAGCGACCTCGCCAAACATGCCAATTTTTAAGAAGCCATCGTTTTTCACTTTTAGCTTGATGGCGTAAACCAGATTGGCGCGTTCATCTTTGGTTTGAATCGTCTTGGGCGTAAACTCTGCCCGGTCGGATACCCACTCGAGTGTGCCTTCATAGGTTTTGGTTCCTCCGTTCACATCGTCTACCAATACTTTTACTTTTTGTCCGAGCTTTACGGCAGCTAACTGATCTCCCGTAATGTAGGCGCGGAATAAAATGGTGGAGAGGTTGGCAATTTTATAAATCGCTTTGCCGCTGCCAATGATTTCATCTTGCTGTGCGTACTTGGTGAGCACCGTTCCATCGATAGGATTAATGATTACTGATTTTTTTATCTGGTCATCGAGTTGTTCGATTTGCGCTTTGAGCGGAAGGGTTTCTGTCTTTAATGAATGATCGGTGATGGCCAGCGAAGATTGCAGCGATTGGTATTGCTTTTTCAGCAAATCAACTTGGGCGTTCAAATCATCCAGTTGTTTTTCGGTAGCGGCATCGTCTTTCAATAAGTTTTCGATACGCTTTTTTTCAAACTCAGCCGTTTCAATTTGTTTTTGGATGGTCGCCAACTGGCTGGCTGCATCGGGTTGCTTGGCCATGAGTGCGCGAATGGAATACACCAGTTGCTTTTTGCGCAAACTCAATTGGGTGCTGTCGATATAACCGATCACATCACCGGCCTTGAGCGTTTCACCTTCTTGCAGATTGAGTCGCAAAATTTTTCCACTGGCCTCGGCCGATACGATTACTTCATCTGCCTCAAAGTTGCCGGAGGCATCATATGCATTTTTTCCTTTTCCACAGGCTGCGAGCGCCAGAAATAGAACGAAAATTAGTTTGTGGTTCATAGTATTAATTTCCAATGGTAGTTTGGTAGTTGTATTGTGCTAAGAGCAATTGAATTTCGTGCAGCAACAGATTTTGTTTGGCGGTATCTTCTGCATTGATTTCGCGCAGTAAATCGTTGGTAGAGATAACACCGTTCTCGTGCTGCGATTGTGCTGTTGTTTTAATCTTTGACCGCAATGCGATGATTTGATCATCCACCTTTATAAGCGATTGCAGTTTTTGAACTTCTTTGCTTTGTTGGCGAACAGATAGCTCGGTGTTAAATAAAAAAGTTTCTTTTTGTGTGTTTACTGATTGCGTATTGATTTCTAGCAGTTGCTTGTCGCGCTTCGAATTGTAGAATCCGGAAAGCGACCAATTCACGCGTAATCCACCGATGTAGAAAAAGTCGAATTCATTTTTTAATGCATTCAATGCGGGGCGGCCATAGCCACCTTGTAGAAAGGCGCCCAGCTTGGGTGTATTGCGGGTAGTAGTTGAGCGGTATTGTGCACTTAGCAAATCATTTTGAAATTGATAGAGTGTTAGTTCTGGTCGCTGGATGGTTATTTCGGTAGGTGCGGCTATTGAAGCGGGACGTTCGAGTTGGGTATTTTCATTCAACGGTTCGCGAATAAAGTACCCGAGCATATCGACATAGGCAGCACGGGCGGAATTCATTTCAATGGTTCTTTGGTCGGCTTTCAGCAACTCTGCCTGCAATACATCCGCATTGGATTTGAAAGCAATGCCATTGCGAATGGCTGATTCAGTTTTGGCGAGGGAAGTTTGCAAATCTTTTTTGAGTAACTCAATTTGTTGTAACTGCGCATCCATCAGCAAAATGCCAAAGAAGAGTTGGTTGATGCGATCTTTGATTTTGTATAAATCGATCTCCAGCTTTTGCTGTTCAATTTGTGCGTTGGCTTCTTGAATTTTCACTTGTGATTTCACTGCACCTCCATCGTAAATGGTTTGATTGGCCTCGGCTGTAATTTTGTATTGATCCTTTGAAAGCGGTTTGATATCAACACCCGGAAATGCAATGGGTATTTGCGTTACATCGGACTGGTACGTAGCCTGTGCGCTCAATGTAAACTGTGGCAGGTGTGCCGACTGTGCATTGGCAATGGTGTACTCGGTGCTTTTGCTGATTAATTCTTTCTGTTTGATCAGCGGATAGTTTTGCTTGGCTTTTTCGTAACAATCTTCCAGTCGCAGTTTGTTCTGTGCAAATGCAGACTGAGTAACCGCAGCGAGTAAAAAAAGTAAAATTAGGGATGTAAATTTTGTATACATATTTCTTTACGGCTTTAAGGCATGGATGATAAAGTCGGTTATTCCTTTTTTGCGTTGGCGCATCACGTTTTCAAAACCTGCATCGTCTTTTTCTAAAATGATTTTCACTACAGGTCGTGCTACAAACGGATAAATGGTCATTCCCATGATGCTCATAAACAGTTGAGCCGGATCTGTCTCGCGAATCGTGCCCGCTTTTATTTCGGCTCGCACCTCCACAGAAAACTTTTTTAACAATAAGCTGGGATGTGCTCCTGCATTTTCTGCAATGGCTAACATGCGCTGTGGATTTTGATTCAGTTCCTGCAAAACAAAAATGGGCAAATAGGGGTGCGCCAACAGTATGGTGATTTCATGCTCTACAATAGCTTGAATTTTTTCGAGCAGCCGTTTCTCTGATTGCATAATCTGACCCAAGCCAGAAAAGAAGATGGCCACGCGCTGTTGAAATATGAGATCGAACATTTTGTCTTTGCTTCGGAAGTAATAGTGAAGCAAAGCCCGGTTGATGCCGGCCTCGTTGGCGATGTCTTCCATACGGGCTGCGGCAAAGCCTTTTTGAGTAAAAACCTTATCGGCAGCCTCCAAAATGGCCTTTTCGGTCTGATTATCGTCTTTTTTGTTAACCACTTGATTTAACTAAATTGTTAAACTAATACGCTAAACAAGTAAAAAGGTTGGGATTTTGAAAGTTTTTGTGTTTTGAGCTTATGAATCGTAAAAATGGTCATTTGCATTTACCCACTCAATTTCGTTGCTTGACCAAATGAGCGAACCAAAAAAAATTGGTATTTGGACAAGCACATCGCTAGTGATGGGCAACATGATCGCCTCGGCCATGTTTATGTTGCCGGCTACTCTTTCTTCCTATGGCAGCATCAGTTTGATCGGGTGGGTCTTCTCCGGATTTGGTGCCATTTGTTTGGCTTTGGTGTATAGTTGGCTCAGCCAACTGATGCCCTTGGCGAATGGAGGACCTTACGCGTATACCCGCGAGGGTTTAGGGGACTTCGCTGCTTTTCTGGTTGCCTGGGGTTACTGGATTTCGGTGTGGAGCACGAATGCTGCGATTGCTGTCGCGTTTATTAGCTATCTCTCCGTATTCATCCCTGCTTTAGAACACAATTCCTTGCTGGCAATAAGCATCGGTTTATCTGCTATTTGGCTTTTGACGTGGATCAACACGAGAGGAATTCGCGATGCCGGCATCGTTCAAGTGACTACTACCATTTTAAAAATTGCTCCGCTGGCGTTGGTAACAATCGGAGGGATATTTTTTATTCACTTCGAAAACTATTTGCCATTCAACAGCAGTGGCAGTTCAAATCTGAGTGCGATCACATCCACGGCCACGCTTACACTCTTCGCATTTCTTGGATTGGAATGCGCTACGATTCCATCCGGCCAGGTAGAAAACCCAGAGAAGACCATTTCACGGGCAACGCTTTACGGAACCTTGGCCGTGACAGCTCTTTACATATTAGGAACGGTCGTCATCATGGGAGTTCTTCCTCCTTCTGTCCTCAAAACATCCCAAGCTCCTTTTGCCGATGCGGCTGCGAGTATGTGGGGCAACTGGGCGCGCTATCTGGTTGCAGGCGGTGCGGTGATGTCAACATTTGGTGCGTTAAATGGATGGATACTGATGCAAGGACAAATTCCGGCTGCCGCAGCTGCCGATAAACTTTTCCCCTCCATTTTTAAGAGAGAAAATAAATTCGGGTCGCCATTTGTCAGCATCCTGCTATCGAGTGTATTTGTATCGGCACTGATGCTGATGAATTTTAATCACAGTCTGGCGAACACCTATCAATTTATAATCCTGCTTTCCACGATGACCGTTTTGGTGCCCTACTTGTTCTCGGCTGTATCCTATGTAATCATTGCGGTCAAATCCAAAGAACTGAAATGGAGCAGCGGGGTAAAACTAACCATCGCTATGATTGCATTTATCTACTCGATATGGGCATTAGCGGGCTCCGGACAAGAGTCTGTTTATTGGGGCTTTATTTTGCTGATGATTGGGGTGCCATTGTATGGGTGGAGCAAGGTGAAGGCGAATCGAGGGTGAGGTGATTTATTTTTATCTTTGTAAAAATGTCGTTGAAAGATGAGCTACAACATATCATTTCAGGAGTTGGCAAAAATCCAAAAGGAGATACTATCCAAGCAGGAGCCAACTACCTTAGAAAAAGCAAAGAAGCAAGTTCAGAAGCTTCAACAATCCAGCTCACAAAAGGTCAAGAAACAGAACGGTTAATCCGTTGGATTGAGCAAGAGCATCTCTGGTACACTGGTATTGACGAAACTCGATTTTTAGCTGAGGGTGCTGAACAAAAAGTATATCTGGAAAATGATGGGAGGCATGTGATCAAATTAAATAGTTGCATTTTTTACAGCTATTGGGAAGATTACTTTCATAGCCTGCTAATTCACAATTTCTTTTTTGAACCAACGGCATATTCTTTGATAGGATTTTACTTCGATAATCATCAATTAAAATCTGTCGTTCGGCAGCCTTATATTGAAATCACAGAGCCGACCCGTCTGTCTCTAGTGAAAGACTTTCTTTTTAGTAATGGATTCGAATTAAAAAAAGAAAATGACTACTTTCATCGGGATATCGGGCTTATACTCGAGGATTTACATGAAGAAAATGTACTGACCAACCACGGAGCATTGTTTTTTATAGATACCGTTTTTTACCTGCGTTCCGATTTCTTTAAGCATAGCTGACGATCTCTTGCCACGATTTGGAATCAAAACTCAACACATGAACCTCACCTGTCAATCCGAATACGGCACACTGCAAAGTGTGTTTATCAAAAAAGCAGCCGATGCTTTTGTCGATGCCTCCACCATTCGCCAGCAATGGCAAGAGCTCAACTTCGTAAGCGAACCTGATTTTCAGCAGGCGCAAAATGAATACCATCATTTCGAAAAGTTGTTGCGCACTACCAATGCTCAGATTCATCATTTTGAAGCGGATGCTTCAGTAACGATGGACAGCATGTATTGTCGCGATGCGAGTATTGCTACCGACAAGGGAATCATCATTTGCCGGATGGGAAAAGCCGGCCGTATGAACGAACCATCGGCCGCATTAAAAGTCTACGAAAAAACCGGTATCGCTATTCTGGGAAAAATAGAGTCGCCCGGCACGGTAGAGGGTGGCGATGTGGCATGGTTAGACCAAAATACCTTGGCCATCGGGAGAACGTATCGCACCAATGCAGAGGGCATTCGCCAAATGCGAGCCTTACTCTCGCCTTGCGGAGTAGAAGTGGTAGAAGTTCAACTGCCACACTACAAAGGTGCATCCGATGTTTTTCACCTCATGTCCATCTTCAGTCCGGTAGATAAAAATCTAGCGGTAGTTTACTCTCCTCTCATGCCGATTGTGTTTCGGGAAGAGTTGATTCAACGCGGCTATCAGTTAATTGAAGTGCCCGATGCCGAGTTTGAATCCATGGGCTGCAACGTGTTGGCCATTGCACCACGCACTTGCATGATCGTGAAGGGTAACAACGTTACCAAAGAGAGATTGCAAGAGGCCGGCTGCATAGTGCTTGAATACGATGGCATCGAAATCAGTTACAAAGGAGGCGGTGGTCCCACCTGCCTGACGCGGCCTCTGTGGAGAAAGGTGGAATAACTACTTCCCGCCCGATTCAGCGCACTAATCGCCCGATTCAGTTCATGTATCTTTGGCCATAGCCTCAATCTTTATCAACTTTGGTACTCGAACTCGTATACGGTGGCATGGAATCCAAAAGTATTTTTAAAACGGTAGTAGTAGTGATCGGATTGATCGTTGCTTTTCTGGCATTGGCTACCGTTGCGCCAGCGCAGTCGCATGAGGGCTACATGTATGCAAAGGTGTACACCGACCGCGCCACTTATGTAGGTCCGATCCGCTGGGGGGCTGAAGAAGTTTTCTGGACAGATATCTTCAATGCCGCCAAACGCAATAACGATTATGCTAAGTTAGTACCCAAACAAAAAGAAGATAAAGACTGGTGGTCAAACTACGATTGGTCGTTTGAAAGCATTTGGGAAAACAAAGGAACCGTACACCAGTTTACCTGCCAGTTTGGAAACTTAAAAGAAATCATAGTCCGCGATGAAGATGATGTAACCTTGAAATTAAAAAATGGAGGCGAGCTTCGTGTTGACGGTGAGGGCTATAATGACCTGGGAAGCAAAGTACAGATTCTCGATGAAGAGCTGGGCACTATCAATATCAATTGGGATCGCATTCAGCGCATTGAATTTCAAAACACGCCAACCAAATTGGATCAAGTGTTTGGCCAACCCCTGTATGGCACGGTGCAAGGCGGCCGCAGAGAAAGCTACACCGGCTATATTGTTTGGGATAATGACGAGCGGCTTTCATCAGACAAACTGGATGGAGATACGCGAGATGGAGATGTCTCAATTAAATTCTCGGAAATAACAATGATCGAAAAGCGAGACGATGGCTGTGATGTAACTTTACGATCCGGACGCACACAGTATCTGGATGATTCCAATGATGTAGACAGTGGCAACCGGGGCGTTTGGGTAGTTAATCCGGAATTTGGTGTTATTAAATTTTCGTGGAAGGCGTTTCGGAAGATTTCCTTTTCGCCTGCACCGGGTACCGGACAATCCTATAACAGTTTTACAGCGCCAAAACCCATGGAAGCGACCGTCTCTTTGGTGGATGGTGATGAGTTGTCGGGTAGAATTATCTACGATGTGGATGAAGCGCTGGATTTTGAAATGATTGAAGGAAAAGAAAACGACATTGAATACCAGATTCCTATTCGGTTGATTGCCCGCATCACTCCAAAGAATTTCGATTACTCGGAAATTGAGTTAAAATCCGGCCAACGATTACTATTGGGTGGCATGCGCGATGTTTCCGATGGAAACAGTGGCGTATTACTATTCCGCCAAGGTAAAAAAGATCCTGTGCACATTGCTTGGAAGAAAATTAATGAGATTATCTTCAAGTAATTGTTCGGACTCATTGTGAAAAAAAACTCGCTACGCATAGGGCTGGCAATCGGTATCATTTTAGTGTTGATTGCTGCACTATTGTATTTCATTGAACCGGGGCCCATTTTTTATTTCACTGCCGGCTGGCTGATTGTTATTGCTTTGCTGCTCTGGTTCGGCAATCGTCAGTTAACCTTGCGCCTCGATAAAATTCTGCCTTGGAACAAATATGGAAATTGGCGTTTCTTCATTCAGTTGGCGTTAGGCCTCTCTTATTTACTGCTGTTGGTAAACGGCATTTACTACGCCATTAAAGTTTTTTTAACAGACGATCCGCCTACACGCGAGCAATTTACGGTGATGAACGTGTGGGGAGCTGCTATTTTTATTCCGGCATTTTCGCTGTATTTCAGCCTTCACTTTCTGCGGCATTGGCGCAAGTCAGAATTGGAAGTGGCCAAAAGTCAAAAGGAATCGATGCGCTCGCAACTTGACTCATTAAAAAATCATCTCGACCCGCACTTCCTTTTCAACAACCTGAATATTCTTTCTTCGCTGATTGACAAAGATACGTCCACTTCAAAAAAATTTATTGAAAAGTTTGCCGAAGTATACCGCGCCCTACTCAATACAAAATCCGATGATCTCATTCCGCTTTACGAAGAATTGGAGTTTATACAAAGCTATATGTACTTAATCCACATACGCTTTGAAGATCACATCCGTTTTGAAGTAACTTTAACCAGCAACAGCAAGGGAAAAATGATTCCCCCGCTTACGCTCCAAATGCTTGTTGAAAATGCCATTAAACACAATCTCATCACCGAAGCGCGTCCGCTCCACATTCAGGTTCTGGAAAATTCCAGTCATCTGATCGTTCGCAACAGTTTGTTTGCCAAGCCGACTGTGGACGAACGCAACGGAAGCGGCCTCAAAAACATTGAGCAACGCTATGCGCACTTTACCGATTTGAAAGTGGAAATCATCCAAACAGAAGATCACTTTGAAGTGCGCATTCCGCTATTGGAAATGGGAGATTAGTATCTGCAAATTTTTCTTAAAAATGAAAGTACTACTCATTGAAGACGAAACATTAGCCGCTGAAAGATTGCAAAATCTTCTAGCTGGTATCGGCCCCACCATAGAGATTGTCATGCATCTCAAATCGGTACAAGCCGCCATTGAATGGCTAAAAACAAATCCCCATCCTGATTTAATCCTTTCTGACATTCGTTTGTTGGATGGCCTTTGTTTTGAAATTTTTCAGCAAGTAAAAACGGAAGCCCCAATCATTTTCACCACGGCCTATGATCAATACGCCATCAAAGCCTTCGAGGTAAATAGTATTGATTATTTATTGAAGCCTGTTCAATCTGAAAAACTGTCGACAGCCTTGATGAAGGTAAAGACCCGCACTTCATCCACAATTTCTGGTATTGACTATATCGAATTGACCAAGCTGCTGCAGGCGTCAAAGAAAACATACAAATCAAGATTCATGGTTCGGTTAGGTCAAAAAATAGTGACTGTTCCTGTAGAGAAAATCGCCTATTTTTTCAGCGAGAATAAACTCTCTTTTGCTGTTACTACCGATCAAAAGCGTTACCCCCTCGATCAGCCACTGGACGAACTCGTGGACGTGCTTGACCCGCAGTCATTCTTTCGCGCTAACCGGCAATTCATTGTTACCTTTCAAAGTATTGCAGAAATTCATCCCTATTTCAAAGGGCGCATCAAGCTCAATCTCACACCACCCGCCACGGAAGAAGTAATTATCAGCTCCGAGCGCACCCCGGAGTTTAAAAGTTGGATTGACCAGTAAAAATTTGAGTTGGCTTTTATCCCGATTCAGTCAGCTCCCTATACGCTTCGGCCGCTTCTGCTTCTTTACGCTATAACCTTGCCTGACATTAGCAGTATAATTCAAGAAAAAATACTCGCTATGCAAACCATTACAAAATCACTTGCGTTCGTATTCGTTGCTTTGGCTTTTTTCAATGCCAACGCACAAGACGAAGGATTCATCTACGGAAAGGTTTACACCATTGATGACAAGGTGTATGAAGGCCCCATACGCTGGGGAAAAGAAGAGGTCTATTGGGCCGACATCTTCAATGCCGGTAAAGAGCGAAATCAAAACTTACGATACTTGTCGTCAAAGGATCGTGACCGGTTGGACGATCGACAGAATACCTGGAGTAATTGGAACAATGGAAATTGGTATCGGTGGTTTGGCAACTGGGGCGATAGACGAAACGATTATGATAATGATTATGAACATCAGTTCGCCTGTCAGTTTGGTGAGATCAAAACAATCGTCCCGTCCGGCCGCAAGTATGTCGATTTAGAAATGCAAAACGGTGATAAGATTTCGCTCAAAGGCGAAGGATATAATGATGTGGGTGAGGAAATCCGTATTATGGATCCTGAAATGGGCGAGTTAGAAATGAGTTGGGGAAGGATTCGCAAAATCGAATTCTTAAAAACGCCCAAGTCTTTGGCAAACCGTTTTGGCAAACCGCTGTACGGCACAGTAGAAGCATTTGGCGAAAAATTTACGGGCTACATTCAGTGGGATCATGACGAGCGGCTGAGCACAGATAAGCTGGATGGCGATGCAGAGGATGGAAACATCTCTCTTGAATTTTCGAAGATCACGTCAATAGAAAGACGCGGTGGGCGAAGCTTAGTAAAAATGAAGTCTGGCAGAGAGCTAGTGATGGATGGGAGCAACGATGTGGATAGTGGAAATCGTGGGATTATCATCATGAGCAAGGAAATGATAGCGATTGACGTGCCTTGGCGTGAATTCGATAAGGTAACATTTTCTGAACCTGCCGGCTCTTTGGCTAGCTATGATCAATTTGCCAATCAGAAATCGCTAGATGGTATCGTTGTAACGAAAGATGGAAGGACATTATCGGGCAAAATTATTTTTGATCTGGATGAAGAAAGTAATTATGAATTGCTACAGGGAAAGCAAGGTGAGTTCGAACTAACCACATCTTTCCGCGATATTAAAATGATTGAACCTATCAATGATTACCGCTGCAATATCGAATTGAAATCTGGAAAGAAAATTCGGTTGGAAGATGCGCAAGATGTAAACGACCGAAATCAAGGTGTGTTGATTTTTGCCGGTAAAAAAGAGGAGGCTAGCTACGTACCGTGGGAAGATGTAAAGACCATTGATTTTAATTGATTTTGTAATGTACATCCGAAGTTATTTTCTTCGGGTGTATTTTTTTGTGCTCCTCGTAGACTAAATGCTTTCTCTATTTCATTGAAAAATTCTCAACATTTTACAACTTGCAGATCATTACCTAACCTTGTTGGATCTGCCTTATGCTTCGCTGTTTTGTTTTGTTTTGTTTCATTAGCATAAGCTCGCTAGGCCAACAACTGGTAGAGGGTACCATTATAGACAAAGAAACTGAACAACCAGTACCTTTTGCTTCCATTGGTGTTGTGGGTTCTTCAAAAGGCACGAGTTCAAACCTCAACGGTCAATTTTCCATTTCCATCAGCGAGCCTTTTTCGCTTAAGATAACTTGCATCGGCTACGAATCGATGTTGATAAATTCCATTTCTGAAATGGCCTTGATAGAATTAAAACCGATGGTCACACAACTCACCGCCATTGTTGTTTTAAGCAAGGCAATCAATGCACGAAGGGTTTTAAAAAAAGCATTTGCCAACATCGATAAAAACTACAGTACAAATCCGTTTTTACAAAAATTCTTTTACCGTCATTATTGCAAAGACGATAAGGCCTATGGCCGGTTAATTGAAGCTTCGGTGGATGTTTGGAAAAATCAAGGCTACCGATCTGTTCAAAAAGTTGCGGGCGAGCAAGAAGCCATTCGCGTTACGCAACTAAGAAGAAGTTTAGATAAAACAGAAATGGCGCAAGGTCACGAACCGATTTCGATTGGAAACATTTTGCAGGCCGATTTAGTGGGCTATCAAACCGAAAAGAAATCGAACCATGTCTCTTTTTATACCGAGCTAAGTAATTTGCGTACCGATTTCGATAGCTATCAGTTTGTGTGCAAAGGCATTACTTACTATGACGACCTGGAAGTTTACGAGATAGACTATACCTATAAAAAAGATTCTGTTCTTACTACATCGGGTGCGTATCTTCAACTGGCCTCTGTTTCGGGCACGCTGTTCATCACCACCGAAAGTTTTGCGTTTTTAAAAACTGAAGAAGTAAAATCGTATGGAGGCAGCACCATTCGCACTAGCAGCTACTATCGAAAATATGCCGACCGTTATTATCCCTATCACTTCGTCCGCACAGGCGAAAGCCGTACAACCGATAATCACTTTCATAATTTTCATATTGAATTGATGTCGGTAGAGGTTAAAACCGATGCAAGTGAAAAGTTTACAGCCAAGATGCCAACCCGGGAAGATTTGTTGAAGATTCCTTACGACTCTGTTTTCTGGACAAGTAATACGATTTTAAAAACCACTCCGCTCGAAGACAAAATCATTCGCGATTTAGGTGGTGGTAAATCGCTCAATAAACAATTTTTGCGATACCATCAATTTGAAATGAATACGAGCAACGGAGGCGTAGAAGGTGAAGGTAAGATTAACTGGCTCTTATCTGACAGTAAAAATACCCGCCCATTGTATCTCTTTTTTTGGAAAACAAATTTTCAGTCGTACTTAGTTGATATCGAGTTGGCCAAACGTCTTCAAAAAAAATTTCGGAATAAAATAACGTTCGTTTTTGTTTCGCTTGAAGACGATGAACAAAAATGGAAAGAAGCCGTAGCGCGATTTAGTTTGTATACCGATGGGATCGTCAACTACCGCATTGGTAGTCGATCAAAAATAGTCGATTCGCTACGCATTACCGAAACGCCATCTTTTGTAATTGTGCCACAACATGGCGAAACACTTCATCACGCAAAAAGACCAAGCGATAGCCTTTTGGAAAACGATCTTATCAAATTGATCGAACAGAAATAACGATGTATAAGTCTAAATAACGATGAACAGTCTCTATTCTATATTCGCTTTTTACTTTGAAAGGCAAAGACACGGTTACTTGCACTAACTGTGATTAATCAATATGCTTAGGTATTCGAAATGAAAAAGTCGAGCCTTTGCCTTCTTCACTATGAACTTCTATTTCGCCTTTTAGTTTTTCTACCGACTCTTTTAAAATGTAAAGCCCTAAACCCGAGCCTGGCACATTTGAGCTGCCGCGGAAAAACATTTTAAAAATGTCTTTTTTTATAGTAGGATTTATACCACTACCGTTATCGGAAACCTCAAATAGAAAAGCATCTTCGATTTCTTTCGCAACCACTTTCACAAAAGGATGCTCCCGCTTTTCCTCTATATGAAATTTAATCGCGTTTGATAGCAGGTTATTAAAAATAATACGGAAGCGTGTTTCGTCAGAAAAAATTTCCGTAGTCAAATCTATTTCCATTTTCAATTCAATTCGGCTATGCTGCCTCGAATAAAAAATGTGATCTTCCCATATCGACTTGACCAAATCCGAAACATCAATTTGTTCACGTTTTATCGGTAGTCTGCTGTTTCGTGAGTAATTGATGATGTCTTTAATAAACGTTTCTAGCTTGGCAACGCTTTTTTGCATGAGGTCGAGGTACTGATTGATCCCCACAGGGGGGCTCTCCATTTTAGTAAGTTGAATCAATCCATCGATCGACTTTAATGGCGCACTTAAATCGTGAGAGGCCGAGTAAACAAATTTGTCAAGCTCTGAATTTACACGGGTTAGTTCTTCATTCTGTGCTTCTGTAACTAATTGTTTTTCGATTAATATTTTTTCGGCAGCGTGGCTTAGCTGAAGCAATTTTAATAATCCATAAAGACAAAGTATAAATGTAAAAGCACTATTCACAATCATAAAAATATTCTCTTGCTCAGTCGATAATTGCATTGGCTGTATAAAGTTTAGCCTTATCGTTCGAGATATTAAGAAGCAAACAAACGAAAAAGTGGTAAGGCCAACTGCGATAAGTCGATCTCGATAACCAAAAAACACAAACGGCATAAAGCCCAACAGCACATAGTAATGATCGGTGCCCGAATCGGCACCTACCCGCTGCACAATAAAAATGATGCACACGCTGGTTAGCAGTAGCCCGAAAATCATTCCAAATTTATAGTATCCGAAATAGCTTAGCACCAGCAAGAGCGCGGTCATGCCAGCCGAAATCAAGGTGTAGTAGGTAGTTTCTGAATTGTAGCCCTTTAGTGTCGCGTAAATAAACAGACCCAAATAAATAGAAATCTGAGCGAGCGCCATATTGATGGCAATAATTACCCGTTGCTTTTCTAACGGATCTTCAACACGCGCCAATACCTTGGAAAAGATAAATTCTGGAAAACGTATGAAAGACGCGAACGACAATAGTAGTAGGTTAAGGCCAAGGCAAATATAGCTTTTTTAGCGAGTGGCATCTCAATCAACAGAGTGCATAAGGAATTATCACGCCTATTATGAGGGTATACATTTTTCACGCTTTTCTTAGTGACTTAATGGCTAATGGAATCCGAATTTTGCCATGAAGACACTAAATCACTACGTAGTTTTAGCTCAGAATTTGCAGCACTACGTCAATTTGGTATACACACAATCAACATTTTTCTATATTGAATAAAAAAGTAATATGATCGTATACGGAATCAAAAATTGCACTACGGTAAAAGCTGCACTTGTCTGGTTGGCAGAAAATAAAGTGATCTATGAATTTCATGATTACAAAAAATCGGTCGTTACTGCTACCAAACTAAACGATTGGTGTAAGCAAGTGGGCTGGGAGAGTCTCGTTAACAAACGCGGCACTACTTGGCGGCAGTTGCCAGAGGCCGATCAGGCAAAAGTAATCAACGAGAAATCGGCTATTGCGCTTATGTTAGAAAAGACAAGCTCGATTAAACGCCCCCTGATTGAGAAAGAAGGAAAAGTAATTTTGTTGGGGTTTGATGAGGTAGCTTATAAAAAGATTTTGCTTTAACCTGAAATCTAAATGCTCTCCGCAAAGAAAACCCTCTTCACTCGTTCACTGGTGTTTGTCAATATCTCGTAAGGAATGGTGTTGATGCTTGCCGCTACTTCGTGAATCGGGAGCCCCTTTCCGAAGATGATTACTTCATCACCTTCGTGTGCATTGATGTCTGTAATGTCCACCATCGTCATATCCATGCACACATTGCCTACTACGGAGGCTTTCTTTCCTTTGATTGAAACAACCCCTTTGCCTTTGCTGAAACTTCGGCTGAACCCATCGGCATAGCCAATGGCAATGGTGGCAAGTGTCATTTCATGAGCAGCAACCCCTTTTCGTCCATAGCCAATCGTTTCCCCTTTTTTTATTTTTTTGATTTGTGAAATAATTGTTTTCAACGTAGCCACTGGTTGTAGCTCATCAACTTTTCCGTCCGTGGGATTGACACCGTACAATCCAATACCAAGCCTAACCATGTCCATCTGAAAATCCGAAAAGCGTAGAATCCCTGGAGAGTTTAGGATGTGGCGTAATGGGTTTACATTTAAAGCTTCAGTTAATGTTTTATAAAATTGCTGGTAGCGGTCAAATTGTTCTTGCGAAAACCCGTCATGGCCTGCTTCATCAGCTCCAGCTAGGTGCGAGAAAACCGATGCAATTGAAAGGGATGGTTTTCTTTTAAGAATTGAAATGATTTCTGGCAGATCGCCTTCATCAAAACCTAATCGGTGCATACCGGTATCTACTTCCATGTGTATGACAGCCGATTGGCCTTCAATAAATTGTGAAAAAGCACGAAGCATTTTCAAATTGTACATCACTGGTTCGAGACAATTCGCTAGCAATGATTGAAAATTTTCTTCCGCTGGGTTCATCACCATAATTGGCAATGCGATATTATTTTTGCGTAGCTCTACGCCTTCGTCAGCGTACGCGACACCCAAGTAATCTACTTTATGGTATTGTAACAAATTTGCCACTTCTTCACTTCCACTTCCATAGGCAAATGCTTTCACCATTGCCATTAGCTTGACGCCAGGTTTTAACTTTGATTTAAAAAAATTGAGATTGTGAACCATTTTGTTCAAGTCAATCTCCATCACGGTGCCGTGAACTTTGCGCTGCAGTCGCTGCACGATTTTTTCAAATTGAAACGTGCGTGCTCCCTTAATTAAAATCAATTCACTTTCAAAATTTTCTAATTGAACCCGTTTCAAAAATTCTTCAGTGCTTAAGTAAAATTCAGTTTTCGCATTGAGATGAAAATCATTTTGATGTGTGCAGAGGAGAGTGCCTATTCCAATAAAATGAGAGAGCTCGCTTTGGCTAATCAATGCATGGATGCTTTGTATCAACTCTCTTTCCTCTAGTCCTGATTGAAGCACATCTGAAAGAATGAGCGTTTTCTTCTTTTTCTGCAAACTGTTTAAAAAATCGAGACTAATTTTTAGTCCGGCCAGGTCGTTGTTGTACGTATCGTCAATCACCTGACAATAGTTGATGCCTTGCTTCAACTCGAGCCGCATTGGCACCGATTTTAGTTGATGGATGCGCTCTTGAATAACAGCTGGTGGATAGCCCAGCTGAAGCATCGTGGCAACACAATGGAAACAATTTTCGATAGACGCCTTATCCCCGAAAGGGAGCTGAAGAGAAAATGAAAGTTGGTTGTAACTAACTTGATAGCCCGAACCCGAGACTTGAATTTTTATCTTGGCATCCGATGAATTGCCCCACGGCAAAGCTGGTAGCTTATGTTGACTGATTAGCTCGTGTAGTTCACGATGATCTGCGCAGTAAGCCAATGTCTTTACACCTTTAAATAGTTTTAATTTCTCTTCAATCTTTTGTATTTGATTTTCAAAACCTTCATCGTGTGCTGTGCCAATGTTGGTAAAAATGCCAATGGTTGGCTGGATGATATGCTCCAACTTTTCCATTTCATTGGGCTGTGAAATGCCTGCTTCAAAAATACCCAGCTGGTGATGTGGCTGCATTGCCCAAACTGACAGAGGCACACCCACTTGCGAATTATAGCTTCCGGGGTTTTTTACAATGCTTCGATCGGGTGAAAGAAGTTGGTAGAGCCATTCTTTGATAATCGTTTTTCCGTTGCTGCCCGTAATGCCGATAACAGGAATGATAAAATTTTTTCGATGGGCAGCTGCGATAACTTGAAGTGCCGTGAGCGCAGATTTTACAGTTACAAAATTTGCGTCTGAAAATAATTTTAGATCAACCTCTTTCTCTACCACAAACTGCCGAATCCCTAACGTATATAAATCAGAAATATAGTTATGCCCATCGTGCCGCTCTCCGCGCAAAGCAAAAAAGACAGAACCTTCCGATATAATCGGTTTACGACTGTCAATAACCAGTGTGGTTATTTTTCTATCCAGCGCAAGCTGAAGCGTTTTGCCGTCTGTTATTTTTTCTAGTTGAGAGAAAAGCATTTTTATTTTTTCACCACTAAGGCACAAAGACACTTAGGTTATTTTAAATTTCTTAGTGCCTAAGTGTCTTAGCGGTTAATTTTCTTTTATGTTCTAAAACAACCTAACCCCATTCGGCACGTTTTTATCCACCACAGTCAGCACCACCCGCCCCTCCTCATCAGGGAAACCCGTCACAAGTACTTCCGAAATGAAATTGGCAATTTGTTTGGGCGGAAAATTGACCACGCACACCACCTGGCGGCCAATCAGCTCCTCTGGTTTGTACAAATGCGTGATCTGGGCACTGGATTTTTTAATGCCTAATTCTGCCCCCAAGTCAACCCAAACCTTGATCGCGGGCTTTTTTACCCCTTCAAAAGGCTCGGCTTTCACAATAGTGCCAGCCCGTAAGTCAATTTTTATGAAGTCATCCCATGTTATCATCAGAAAAAATTCTATTTTGCGTAGCTAAAACCCAAAGTAACAAGGTTCGTTAGAGACTTTCATTCAGCATGCAACAAAAATTTACTTTTACCCTAGTTGTTGTTATTGCCCTAATGGGTTTGTTGGTTTATTCTGTGCAAGCCCAAGAAAATATTCCGAACGATCCACCCGAAAAGGAAATCAAAGAATTGATTAGCCATCCCGAATTAAACCTCGATGACGACAAAACGCTTTTAGTCGAGCCAGAAAATCATAAACCCAGCACAGGGCAATCTGCAGTAAAAGAAATAAGCCCTGCTACCAAGGCGAGCAAGTCAAAAACAGATAAGGTACAATCCGACAAAGAGGAAGAAGATGCACTTTCCTTCAATTTCCTTTACTACATCATCCAAAAGTTTAAGTACTCAGATATTGTAGATAATTAGTTTTTTCGGGCGGCCTTTCGCCACAACACACTACCCATTGCTGCTCAACCGGGCTATTCGTTGCAAGTCCGTCCGCGCTCAAATACAACACACTTCGGGCTTTTCACTACTATCCCTGGCCGAATTCAGGCCACTTAAATTTACTTGGCTAAAAAACTTCCTTATTTCATCTTAAAAACAGAAACAAATAACCCATTCATCCGTACAAACGAAAAACTGCACTACATGAAAATCTATTTAGGCGAATTTGAAGAACTGGTGCTGCTGACCATTGCCACGCTCGGCAACAACCACCACGATTAGCACGAAAATTTTTTGAGTGGATTTGCGGCTCTGCTAAAGTTGACGACTTATTGGGCGACTTAGATGAGTGGTTTTACTTCAACACAAAAACAAAATCACACTTCAAAGCCAGGCTGATTTATTGGAAACAAATTCTATCACTAAGTTTTTCGTACACCATCCGTAAGCGCAAACGTGATGCAAAGTCAGGATTGTATTTAAGTTCAAATTTTTCTATCGATATGCTTCGTAACTACATCAAGGTTGCCATACGTAATCTGTATCAGTACAAATACTTTTCAGTGCTAAATGTCTTTGGCCTCGCCATTGGCATGTCGGTGAGTTTGTTGTTGATTGCATTAATTAGTTATGTCAAAACGTATGATACCTTCCACGTTCATCAAGATCGCATTTACACTATTGTTAGTGAGCGAACTGAAGGTGTTGAGCAGCGGAATTATGCAACCGTTCCACTAGTGCTAGCCGAAAAATTGAAACAACTACCCGATGTGAGTGAAGTTGTTAAAGTTCAGGCTGGCTTTAACGAAGAAATTAAACAGGCAAATGGCAGTTTGCCAATCAAGGGATATTATGTTGAGCCAAATTTCTTAGAAGTATTCACTTATTCTATCACGCAAGGCAATTCCGCAACAGCGTTGACAAAGCCTAACAGCATTATTATAACCGAATCGGCTGCGCAAAAAATTTTCAATTCCACAGAAGTGCTTGGCAAGACATTGGAAATGGAGCGTGGAGGATTGCTGGAAATAGGAGCGGTGATGAAAGACCACCCCGTTAATTCGCACCTTGTCTTTGAAGTATTGGTTTCCCATTCCACACTACCCCAACCAAAGGCTTCTGTGGCAGACCAATGGATGAATTACGGTCGCGAGTATGTGTATGTACTGATGAAGGAAGATAGGGGCATTGAAAAATTGCAGCAGTATCTAAACACTATCGCGCAAAGCACTTACGTGCAGTTACCAATTAAAGCCAAATTCAGAACCCAACATCTGAGCGATATTACTGTGGGGCCTGACTACAGACAAGCCATTGGCCCCAAGTGGGAGGCTTCGGGCATGATTGTATTCGCCATCGTTGCTGCCATGATTTTACTACCTGCATGTTTTAATTATACCAATATCTCTATTGCACGTGCACTGAAGCGCGCGAAAGAAATTGGCCTTCGCAAAACGATGGGTGGTGTGAGGGGGCAAATCTTTTTTCAGTTTATAACCGAAACGGTGGTCATCACACTTATCTCATTGGCTGGGGCTATACTTATTTTCTTTTTGATTCGCTCCGAGTTTCAATCCATGTTGGTGGCTTCATCGTCTCTTGATTTGAGCCTTACCCCTCGAACAGTGCTTTGGTTTTTTCTTTTTGCGTTGGGCACGGGTATACTGGCAGGTATTTTCCCGGCTTTCTATTTTGGAAGACTCAACCCTATTCAAGCACTCAAAAACAAAATTCAAGGAAGATCTTCGGCCATGCGGGTACGCAAAGTGCTCACCGTGTTTCAATTTGCATTGTCGTTTGGTTTTATTTTGTCGCTGGTAGTGTTTAGCCGACAATATCAATATTCTATTGGTTTCGATTTTGGGTTTACCAAGAGCAACATTGTAAACATGCCGCTGCAAGGAGTAGATCCGCAGTTGGTAAAATCTGAGTTTTCGCAGCTCGCGCAAGTGCAATCGGTCACGGTTTCTTCTGATGTGTTGGGTTTAGGATTTTCTACTACGTGGGTGAAGGACTCTGAAAAGGACTCATTGGAAGTGGCTCAAGTATTTATTGATAGAAATTATCTCGCCACATTTGGATTAAAGTTATTGGCTGGTAAAAATTTTCCTGAAGAGGCGGAGAAAGAGGGAAGTGATTACCAAGAGCTATTTATCATTGTGAACGAAGAATTTTTAAAAGCCTATAAAATCGATAATCCGATAGAAGCGGTTGGTCGCACATTTCAGGTAGATAGTGCAACCTTAGAAGTAATTGGAGTGGTTAAGAATTTTCATTATGCTCCGTTGCGGTTTCCCATCAATAAGTTCTTCTTCAGAATGCAACCACAACGTTTTGCATATGCGCATGTAACCGTACAGCCCGATGACCCCTATAATTTGTTCACGCAACTCGAAGGCCGGTGGAAAAATCTCAGCGAGCGGAAAATGGAAGCGCGATTTTTTGAAGATGACTTGAATGAAGGTTATTCGATGTATCAGACGCTACTCAAAATCATTGGCTTTCTCGGATTACTTGCGTTGACCATTTCAATGCTCGGTATGTTAGGCATGGTAGTTTATACCTCTGAAACGCGGGCAAAAGAAGTAAGCATTCGCAAAGTGATGGGAGCCACTGTGCCTAACCTGACTTTACTATTATCGAAAGATTACATCAAGTTGATGGCCTCAGCCATTGTAGTGGCAGTACCCATTACTGCTTATCTATTCCAATTGGCTTTACCTCAAATTCAATATTACAGTGTTACGCTCAATATTTGGGATGTGCTGCTCAGCACACTTGTTTTAATTTTAATAGGCGTGGCAACGGTGGCGTCTCAGACCTACAAGACTGCTATGACTAACCCCGCAGAAACCTTGAGGACGGAGTAATCAGCAATCATTAGTTATAACTAAAACCTTACGAGCATTGAGGGCACAAACCCGATAGGGTAAAATTCATTTCACTCACCTTGTATTTTTTTGGCAGCTTAAAGATGGGCTCCACATCCGTAAGGCAAGTGACCGACTTACACTTTTGACAACTAAAATGAATATGAGCGTGGGCGTGTGTATGGGTATGGTCTGTGCAAGAATGGCAATTGGCATACTTTACCACTCCGTCAACATTTATGATCTTGTGTACCTGTCCTTCATCGACCAGCCGATCTAACACGCGATAAATAGTAACACGGTCACACAATCCTTTTGTGGCTGCTTGTATTTCTGTATGCGATAGTGCGACTGTTGATTCTGCAATCAAGTTTTGTATCTCAGACTTGGCATTGGTATTTCGCATCACTTTTCATGGTTCAACTTTTTCAAACAATGAACAGACAAATGTAAAGATTATTAATTGCAACATCATTGCATTAATTTATCGATAGGAATGACGGAATCCAACTATATTCGCAACTCTGTTGCAAGATGAAACACATCATTATCATACTGCTATTCTTTAAATGCACTTCTTTATGGGGTCAACCTTGTGAGTATACGTTTTCAGGAAGAGTAATGGATGAAAGGGGTGAGCCATTGGCGGGAGCCACGGTTTCGTTTGGCAAAGGGCAAAGAGGAGAAATAGCAGACGAAAATGGTTTCTTCCAATTCAATAAACTTTGCAGCGGTAAATATCAAATCGAAGTCAGGTTTGTTGGCTTCAAAAAGATTTCAAGTAGCGTTAAAATCTCTGCCAACAAAGTTTGGAACGTAACCCTTCAAAGTGATAGCACTGCGCTAAATGAAGTAGTCATTTCAGAAAAACACATTGACCTGGCAGCTACGTCCACATATAGTTCCATCTCCGGAAAAGCACTCGAAGAAACATTGGGTAAATCATTGGGAGAGTCACTTCGAGAAATTCCTGGGGTTAATACCATACAAACAGGGCCAGCTATTTTCAAGCCAGTGATTCATGGCGTGCATAGCCAGCGCGTGTTAATTTTAAACAATGGCATCCGACAAGAAGGACAGAATTGGGGAGCGGAACATGCGCCTGAAGTCGATCAGTTTATTGCATCGAACATCATCGTAATTAAAGATGCAGCGGCCATCAAGTATGGTGCTGATGCGTTGGGCGGAGTGGTGCTGGTGAACCCCGCTAAGTTACCCACTGAAGCTGGATTGGGAGGACAGATACATGTAATCGGTGCAACAAACAATGGATCAGGCGTACTCTCTGGATATTTGGAAGGTGGGCTGAAAAAGTTGCCAGGATTTGGTTGGCGTGCCCAAGGCACGATCAAAAAAGCTGGGGACTCACGCGCGGCCAACTATGTATTATCGAACACAGGGTTCGAAGAGCAGAATTTTTCCATTGCCACGGCTTATCACACAGAAAAAAAAGGGATCGATATTTTCTATAGTCACTTCAATACTTCGATAGGAATTTTGCGAGGCACTGCCGTTGCTACTGCCGAAGACCTGGCCAATGCGCTCGAACGAGAACCACCTCAATATACAACTGCGTTTACTTACGAAATCAAGCAACCGCGTCAGTCCGTACAGCATGACTTGCTGAAAGTGAATGCGCATTTAGCAGAAGGCAAAAATGAATTCCGGTTGCAATATGGATTTCAAAATAACAGGCGAAGAGAATTTGATTTTCGGCTAGGTGCCGCATTGTCGGATATACCTGCGCTGGGTTTTCAGTTGCAGACGCACACACTCGATGCCGATTGGGAGCTCTCCCACTCTGCAAAGTTTCAAAGTTGCTGGGGTGTGAACATTCTCTATCAAAGCAACAGTAAGATCGATGGCACTCAAACAATTCCTTTCATCCCCAATTTTGAACACTATACAGCTGGTGTTTTTGCTGTTGAAAAATTAACACTAAATGACTGGGTGGTAGAGCTTGGTCTTCGCTATGACTTCAAAAAGTATGATGTGATCGGTTTTAATTTTCAGAATAGGCTCTATCGATCAAACATCGACTTTCAGAACTTTAGCGGCACATTCTCCGCCAAACGAAAGATCAGAAATTCTGCTTCACTTACTACCTCATTGAGTAATGCATGGAGGCCTCCCAATATGGCAGAGCTATACAGTCTAGGAACCCATCAAAGTGCGGCTGCAATTGAGTATGGATTATTATTAGATGAAAAAACATCCGAAGTAAAAGAATACGCGGCTTCTGGAGCCAAAGTAGAAAAGGCCTTTAAGTGGGTGGTCGGCTACAAAATTGAAAAGCAGAAATTCACCACAGAGTTAACAGGTTACATTAACTACATTTTCGATTTTATTTATCTGCGCCCTCGCGGTGTGACCGAAGGACTGCGAGGAATTTTTCCGTACTTCAGATACACTCAAACAGATGCTTCTTTTGTTGGTCTCGATCTGTTCTCGGTATACCAACTCAATCGGCAACTAGTCCTTACGGGAAAGGCTTCGCTGTTACGTGCCACAGATGAGACACAAAATGATTACCTGATTTTCATTCCCTCTAATCGAGCCGATGTAGGTTTGCGTTACCATTCAAAACCCATAAAAAAATTCAGTTGGAATGCCGAAACAAAAATTCGTTGGGTGGGCATGCAAAACCGCGCGCCACAAGTAATTACACCGCGCGAAATTATTGAAGCACAAAAACAAGGCATCGATATAATTGCGCAGAGACCGGGCAATTTTGATTTTGCCGCGGCTCCAAATAATTATTTCTTGTTGTCGCTCGGACTAGGCGCCACATGGAAACTAGAAAAATCAAAGTGGGACATTCGCCTTAGTTGCGACAACCTGACCAACGAGGCCTACCGAGAATACACTAACCGGTTAAGATATTTTGCCGATGATGTAGGAAGAAATATCACATTAGGCATTCATTTTAGCTTTTAGGTTTGATTATTCAGTAGAAGTAACTATAATTGCAACATTGTTGCATTAATATTAACTTTTATGAAACCCCTTCGATTGATTTGTTTGATGCTGGTAGCTGGCTCGCTTTTGTTTTTATCCAGTTGTAAAAAAGATGATCCCCAACCAGAGAATATTCCAGAGGCAATTACAACAGCCACCTTTACTTTTACGCCAACTACTGGCGCACCAGTTATTGTAACAGCCATTGATTCGGATGGAGATGGCCCCAAAGATCGTGTACTAAGTGGCCCAATTAATTTGGTGAAGAACATGCCTTACACGCTCACCATTACGTTGATCAATGAGTTGGCCAAACCAACCGACCCTGAGTTTAATGTTACCGAAGAAGTAGAAGAGGAAGGAGATGAACATATGTTTTTTTTCGCTTGGACAAACAACGCGTTTTTTAATCCGACAGGAAACGGAAACGTGGATAATCGTAGTGATGCAGTAAATTATGGCGATAAAGACGCTAATAATTTACCACTAGGGTTGCAAACAACATGGACTACTATAGACATCAGCAGTAGCGGCACTTTTACGGTCAAGTTAAAACACCAACCCGGCTTAAAGTCAGCAACCACTACATCTAGCGATGGAGAAAGCGACTTAGATGTAACATTTAATTTGAATGTGAATTAAAAAGAACTTCCTTTTTTGAGAAAAGCTCAGCACCAATTGTGTTGAGCTTTTGCATTTTTAGAGTGAATATTGATTTCTAAATGAAAGTCGCTATCTTAACTCTTACATGGACTTAACTCATTCCCTTCAGGAGCTTAAGAAATTTATTACACTAATTCATCCACTAGCGGAGAGCGAATGGAACGATTTTGCTTCCATTTGGCAGGAAGGTGAAGCCAAACGAAAAACCATTCTAACAGCAAAGGGCGAAACGGAAAAGACATTATATTTTATTATCGAAGGCGTGCAGCGGGCTTACTTTTTAACTGATGACGATAAGGAGGCTACAATTGTTTTTACCTACCCATTTTCTTTTTCGGGTGTGGCCGATTCTTTTTTAACACAAACCCCCTCTCTCTATTTCTTTGAAACGCTTACCCAAAGTTCATTCTTAAAAACGAGTCATTCGAAGGTGATGGAGTTGTTAGATCGATACCCAAATCTTGAAAGGTTCATAAGCCGGGCTACGGCTTTTGCTTTGAAGGGCGCTTTGGAGCGGCAAGTAGAACTCCAAACTTTTTCGGCAGAGCAAAAATTCACGGCACTCCTAACTCGCAGTCCACACGTATTGAAACAGATACCACATAAATACTTGGCTTCGTACCTAGGCATGGATGCCGCCACCTTTAGCAAATTGCTTTCCACAGTTCGCGTATAAATCTTTGTGTAGGCAAAGATTTTTCATGTTGGCACTTCTCACCTTTGAGCCATCAAAACAAAAAGCAATATGAGTAGCTACAATCGAAATACACTAATTGAAGATCTGATGAACCAGACAGAGGCCATCTTGAAAAAAGCAATTGAATGGCAATTGATTCCGCACAGTAAGTTTGCACTAAGGCCATCGCCCGAAAGTTGGAGTGCCAATGAATGCCTGCAACATTTGAATAGCTACGGCCGATATTATTTACCTGCCATTGAAAATATTTTGAGTAAATCTCAAGATAGCGAAACATCCAATCATTTTTCACCAGGTTGGCTTGGAGATTATTTTACTAAGCTGATGACTCCCGCACCTGATGGAAAGTTTTCTAAAACAATGAAATCACCAAAGGATCATTCACCTAAAACGATAATTGAAAGTCATCTGGTGATTGCTGAATTTATTGATCAGCAAGAGAAGTTACTGCAACTGCTGAAGAAGGCAGAGAAAATAGATTTGGGCAAAAACAGAGTGGGCATCTCTATTGCCCCCTTTATCAAATTAAAATTAGGTGATGTATTTATGTTTTTGATTGCGCACTTGGTGCGGCATACGCAGCAAGCAGAAAGGGCTTTAGCCAGCGTAAAATTGAAATAACCTTTTTTGATTGTCTTGCCGATCAGCGAGAGGTATTTCTCATTACTTCACCAAAAACCGTTTCAAATCTTCTAGTTTAAGAATGCCTTCATAATACGCCTTACCAAAGATGACCGCAAATATGCCCATGTCATTTAGTTTCTTGATATCGTCTACACCGCGCACTCCCCCGCTGGCCAAGATTTGAAGGTCGGGAAACTGATCTTTGATCTCTTGGTAAAAAGAAAACGCTGGGCCCTCCAGCACACCATCGCGCGAAATGTCTGTACATTTTGCATACTTCAAGCCCTTATCGTAAAAAAATTGCAAGTGATCGAAGAGGTTTACATCCGATTTGTTTTGCCATCCGCGAAAGGCCACCTTTTTAGTAGTGATGTCGGTAACATCGGCACCAAGGGTCATTTTCTCTCGTCCATACGATACGATCCACGAGGCAAAAAGATCTGGCTTAGCGATGGCAATACTCGAAGCGGTGATGTAGTCGGCACCATAGTTATAGGCATTGCCAATATCTCCATCTGTGTTGATACCTCCGGTAAAATCAAGTTTAAGATCGGTGTAGCCAGCGATCTGCTCAAGCACATGAAGGTTTTTGGGTGCGCCCGTCTCGGCTCCATCTAAGTCTACCAAATGAAGTACTTGAATGCCGTTGTCTTCAAATCGCTTTGCTAAATCGACTGGGTTTTCTTCGTAGGCTTTTTCGCTGGTCGGGTCGCCCTTACGCATTTTTACTACTCTTCCTTTACGAATGGCTATGGAGGGAATTACTTGAATCATTATAAAAAAATTTAAAAAATTAGTTGGATGTAAAAGGGGCGGCTACCAATGTTTTATCCCAGATAAAGAGTAGCTCCATTTCCTCCGCTGCTTTCTCGAGCGAAATGGTAAACTGTTCAAATTCTTTTTCTTGTAAAACGACAGGGGCTTCAATAACAAGCGCGTCTTTATTTGCATCATGCGCCACGCGGCCATTGAACCCTACGCCCCAAGCTGGAATATCAGTATTGAAAACAATCTTCCATGTTTGCTCTCCGGGAATTGTCCAAAGGCTATACTTTCCCTTCGGCAATAATTTTCCGCCAAAATTTAATTCCTTATTGGTTTCAAACGTGCTAGCTTCATTGGCTCCTGTTCGCCACACTTTGCCGAAAGGCACGAGGCCATCCTTGGCAAAGATGACCCTGCCTTTTTTGTTGGGCCGATTATAAAAAACAAGAACCTTCAAATCATTATTCTCGAATACCACATTTGCTTCGGGGCTAAATGATTTGGTATACACGGTCATGTAATAGAAAAGAACACCGCCTACCAGTATCACAATCACACCCACTATGATTAAAAACCTTTTCATCTGCGAATAGTTTATTTTTTAAAGTCAGGTCGCCTGCCAACCTAAAGCGAGACAATGGCAATTCCGAGGTCGTAATTTTAAGTAAACAAATTCCTATTTAATATTTAACGTCCAATTTGCAAATAATTAATGTTATCCATTTACTTTTGGCTTATAAACATTTTTGACTATGGCAGTTTTTGGAGTTGTTATCGCCCTTTTCATCTTGGCAATTGTATCGATCTGGCTTTTTCCCAATAGCAAGGTGAGCGATAACGAGCACGATGTAAAGCACTAAGCGGACTAACCATGAATATCTGCGTTTTCTGCGGATCTTCTTTGGGGTCTGAACCCGTTTATAAAGAAGCAGCCCGCGATCTGGGCTCTCTCATTGGTTCAACAAACAACACGTTGGTATATGGCGGTGGCAAAGTAGGCCTCATGGGCATTGTTGCCGATGCAGTACTTGCATCTGGAGGCCAAGTAATAGGTGTTATTCCTGATTTTTTATTACGTAGAGAAGTTGCCCACCACGGGCTCACCCAGTTGGAGGTGGTAGATACCATGCACCAACGCAAGCAACGCATGGCCGATTTGTCGGATGCTTTTATTGCCATGCCGGGTGGGTGGGGCACACTTGATGAACTAGCAGAAATTTTAACTTGGAAGCAATTGGGTATCGTTGGCCAAACCATTGGTATATTAAATACAAACTCTTTTTTTGATGGCCTGTTATCGCAAATGGACGTTATGATGCGCCACGGATTTTTGCAACAGGCTAATTTAAAAACCTTGCAAGTAGCCGAGCAGCCAAAACAATTGCTAACCCAATTAGGCGCAATTTCAGTACACACCGTATAGGTTTGCTTAAAAAAGCATAGCTTTAACCTAACAGGTTTTAATGAAGCAGCTATTTCTTATATTTTTTTTCTCTTCGTCTATTATTTGCAGAGGGCAACAGACGCTCGGGTTTTCATTTCCCGAAGGGGTGCACCGGGTAGACATACCCATCGAGATTCACAACAACCTCATTGTAGTGCCAGTAATATTAAATAACCAATTGCCCCTAAAATTTATTATTGATACGGGAGTAAGAACGGCCATTTTAACACAGAAAGTTTACAGCGACATTTTAAATTTATCGTATACTCGAAAGTACTCACTCTCGGGCCCAGGAGGCCAGAAATTGGTAGATGCCTACATCACATCGAATGTTACGTTTGATATGCCCGGTGTGCATGGGCAAGGCCACTCGATGTTAGTGTTGGAAGAAGATTACCTCGAACTAAAAAATTCGATGGGTACCGATGTGCACGGCATATTGGGTTATGAATTGTTTAGCCGATTTGTGGTAAAAATAGATTACGAGGCTAAAAAACTTACGCTTATACAGCCCGAACATTTTAAGCCGAAAAAGAACTATCAAGCGTTGGATATTAAAATAGAAGACACCAAGCCGTTTGTCGAACTCGATGTGTGCGTGCGCGATTCGTCTACCATGCGGGCAAAGTTTTTGGTCGATACAGGTGCCAGCCACGGCATGCTGATCGAAGAGGACTCGGATAAGCGGCTGAGGCTTCCAACGCAAAATATTCCGAGTATACTTGGCAGGGGTATAGCAGGGGTGATAACCGGAAAAATAGCACGCTCGAAGTCGTTGAAGATCGGCAAGTATGAATTAAAAAATTTGATCACCAGTTTCCCCGATGATTATGCCTACCGCGACTCGGCTGGAAGTAAAAGCTTTTCCCCCCGCAACGGATCTATTGGAGGTGATTTGCTAAGTAGGTTTACTGTTATCTTTAATTTCCCTGGGGAGAAGATGTACATCAAAAAGAACCCTTCGTTCAAAAAAGAATTCTATTACAACTTAAGCGGCCTTACTCTTCGCGCCAAAGGAGTACGTCTTCGCGAATATGAAATTTCGGATGTGCGAGCGAACAGCGCATCTGAAAAGGCAGGGCTACTAAAAGGAGATCAAATTATTTCGGTAAATGGAATTACTGTTGCAGAATACGAACTGAGTAACGTGAATAATTTTTTTAACTCAAAACCAGGCCGAAGGATTAGAATGGAAATAGTGCGCGATGGAAAGAAAATGAAAAAAGAGTTTTATCTGCAAAGTCAGATTTAGAAATAGCTTTTTCATCGAATGGTTTTAAATATCTATTGTTAACCCTTCGTCTTTGCGAGCAATCTCTTTGCATAACATCAGTTAAAAAATTATTGACGGGTGAAAAAAGTAATCATTGTTGGAGGAGGCCTTTCGGGACTTATTGCCGCTTTTTGCTTGGCGAAAAAAGGCATCGCGGTAAGCGTAATAGAAAAGAAACAGTACCCGTTCCATCGGGTTTGTGGTGAGTATATTTCAAACGAAGTAATTCCGTTTTTAAAATCGCTTGACTTATTTCCCACCGTTTTTGATCCGCCATCCATTAACCAATTGCAACTTACATCTGTTAATGGCCGCGAAGCAATTTTAGATTTAGACTTGGGCGGGTTTGGAATAAGCAGATACTCGTTCGATCACTTTTTGTACGAACGATGCAAGGCAATAGGTGTGGTATTTTATATAAACACCGAAGTAGAGTCAATTTTGTATAATCAAGATGAATTTGAAATTAAAACCACTGCACAAATACACAAAGCCGATGTAGTTCTTGGATCGTATGGAAAAAGAGCAAAGCTAGATGTGCAACTTGAGCGAGAATTTATTCAGAAAAGATCGCCCTACATGGGTGTTAAGTACCACATCCGAACAGCCCACCCAAGCAATCGAGTAGCGCTTCATAATTTTAAAGACGGCTATTGCGGAATAAGTAATGTAGAAGAAGGCAAAAGCACCTTGTGTTACTTAACACATCGCAGCAACGTAAAGCAGTTTGGTAACTTGAAGGAGATGGAAGAGAAAGTACTCTTTCAAAATCCGTTCTTAAAAAAAATATTTACACAATCAGAATTTCTATTTGAAAGGCCAGAGGTAATCAACGAAATATCGTTTGCTACCAAGAGCCCTGTTGAAAATCATGTTTTGATGAGTGGCGATGCTGCCGGAATGATCACGCCCCTTTGTGGCAATGGAATGGCCATGGCTATTCATTCTGCAAAAGTGGCATCGGAAGAAATAGAGAAATATTGCAACGGCAGTATTTCTAGAGAGGAACTTGAGCAAAACTATACCCGCAATTGGAATGCACTCTTTGCCAATCGGCTGTGGATTGGCAGGCAAATACAACAATTATTTGGTAGCGTTTGGACTTCTAATCTGGCTGTAACCCTAGCGCGCTATGTAAAGCCAGTTGCTGATTTTTTAGTTAGCAGCACGCACGGAAAACCGTTTTAGTTTTATTGTTAATTCTTTTTAGTTCGTTAACTTTCTATCTAAAATAAAAATATGATCGCCACCAACCGAAGAGAATTTATCAAAAGCCTTGGCATGATAAGCGGCTATGGCCTAACCGTAGGCTTACTAGATTCGTGCGCTGCTAAGCCAACTCAAGAAGCTACATCAGATTCTACATCAGTTAAAACAGCGGCTTCAAAAGATCTGTTTTTTAAAATATCGCTGGCAGAGTGGTCGCTGCACAGAACATTGCAAGAAGGTAAAATGACCAACCTCGATTTTCCCGCCAAGGCAAAAAATGAGTTTGGCATTTCGGCTGTAGAGTACGTCAATCAATTTTTTAAAGACAAAGCAAAAGACCAAACCTATTTGGCCGAGCTGAAAAAACGTTGTGACGATAATGACGTGACGAGTGTACTGATTATGTGCGATGGCGAAGGTGCGATGGCGGATCTTAATGCAGACAAAAGAAAAACGGCAGTAGAGAATCACTACAAGTGGGTAGAAGCTGCTAAGTTTTTAGGTTGCCACTCAATACGGGTAAATTGCTATGGCGAAGGAAGTGCAGAGGAGGTTGCAAAAGCGGGCATGGATGGATTGCGTTTGCTCAGCGAGTTTGCCGCCCAGTTAAACATAAATGTGATTGTAGAAAATCATGGAGGCCACTCATCAAATGGCCAATGGCTGAGTAATGTGATTGCCGGTGTAAACTTGCTCAATTGCGGCACGTTGCCTGACTTCGGAAATTTTTGTCTGAAGCGTGAAAAGGACACCTGTGCAGAGTACTACGATCGGTATAAAGGAGTTACCGAAATGATGCCCTTTGCCAAGGGCGTAAGCGCAAAGAGTTACGACTTTGACGAAAACGGTAATTGCATAGAAACAGATTATGCTAAAATGCTTCCAATTGTAAAGGCTGCAAGCTACAAAGGCCACATCGGAATTGAGTACGAAGGCAACAAGCTTTCAGAAGATGACGGAATAAAAGCAACTAAAAAATTGTTGGAGCGATTGAGTGGGATTTAACTAATGTAAAATGAATAGATTATTATTGATTTTCTTTTTTCTGATCTCGTGCAGTAAAACGGAAACAAAGCAGGTGCTATCGCCACAAACATTTCAACAAAAGTATGCCACTACACCAAATGCTTTGCTACTCGATGTGCGCACCGAACCTGAAGTGGCCACCGGAAAAATAGAGTCAGCGCAAAATATAGTTTATGATGATGCGTTTTCAACTAAAATCAACGCGCTAAGGCAACAACCCATTTTTATTTATTGCGGTAGTGGCAAGCGCAGCGCCAAAGCTGCAAAAATCCTTAGGGAAAAAGGTTTTGAGGTATACGAACTTGAGGGTGGCATTTCTGCCTGGCAAGATGCCGGATTGACAATCAACTAGCAAACCACTTTCCTATTTTTTCCAAGTCTACGTTGCCTCCCGTAAGGATAATTCCAACACGCTTGCCGCTAAATTTTTCTTTATCTTTTAGCACAGCTGCAAAAGGCACGGCACACGAAGTTTCAACGATGATTTTCAAACGCTCCCAAATCAAACGCATAGCAGCAATGATTTCTTCATCGGTTACGGTGATGATTTCTTTCACATTTTCATAGATGATTGGAAACGTTTTATCCCCTAACGAAGTAAGCAATCCATCAGCAATTGTGTTGGATTGTGCTTGTTCAATTTTTCCTGATTGCATCGCCCGATAAGCATCGTCAGAGCCAGCAGGCTCGCCTGCAATTACCTTTGTAGTAGGCGAAAAAAACTTTGCCGCTAGGGCAGTGCCACTTAACAAACCTCCACCGCCCACTGGTGCCATCACAATATCGAGTTGGCCTGCCTGTTCAAACAATTCTTTGGCGCAAGTTGCCTGGCCTTCCATTACTTTATAATTGTTGAATGGATGTATTTCTGTTGATCCGGTTTTTGCAATCACATTGGCCAATGTTTCTTCACGTGCTTGCAGCGTTGGCTCGCACTCAAAAATCTCACCGCCAAAAGCTCTAACGCCTTTCTTTTTTATTTCGGGTGCGGTGCGTGGCATAACGATGTATGATTTTGTATTTAAAATTTTTGCCGCCCTCGCCAGTGCCTGCGCATGGTTGCCCGATGAGTGGGTGGCCAATCCTTTTTTTCGTTCTTCTTCTGTGAGCGAGAGAGCGGCATTCATGGCGCCACGTGCCTTAAAGGCTCCCACCTTTTGAAAATTTTCGCACTTAAAAAAAAGTTGGCATCCGGCCAGTTCATTTAAGCTGTTGCTGGTGAGCACAGGTGTGTGCTCTATGTAGTGCTTGATGCGCTCTTGCGCTTGGGTAATGCTTTCTTTGGTAATGTCTGAAGGATTATTCATTCGGAAAAATTATGGAATTTATTCAAACATGGTTAATTGATTAGAAGAAGACTCAACCCTGTAATATCATCAACGGGAGATACCGAATCGTGAGCAGCAAATTCACCTCATTTCTCTATATTTTCTGTCTCTAATTAATTCCCTTATTCCTGATACCAACGAGTCAACTGTTGGATGGTTGTATCGTTCCAAGAGAATGAACTTTGACCTGTCCGAATTTCGCTGATAGGAAATAGTTCTTCGAAGTCCATCAAAACCGCTCTCAACATATCTTGTTTTTAGCGTATCAAGTCGAATATCATAAACCATTTTTGAAAACCCCGAAACAATATCCGAGGAAAGTCCTTGTCTATAGATTACGCTGTCTTTGCAACCTTCAAAGTCACAATCAGAAAACATTTTTATGCTGTCCTCGGTAACTAAATATTGAAGCGTATACCCATCTGCTCCGTGAAAGTCGCTAACCATGATATAAAATGAAATTTTTTCGTTTTGTGCTTGTCACGTTTTACAAGAGCTAAGATGAATAACTGTCAATAGGAATGCCGATAAGGTTAGTATTTTCATATGTCGTTTATCCTGTAAGCATCCTTCGACCATAAAAGTCACATTTGTGGTTGACAATTATCACGTACGATGCAATTGGAAACTATGATACAGCATATGTTTATAGCTTGTTGTGTGTAGTCTTTCTAGTTAGCGTTAAATGTAATGTCAAATCTTTTTAGATAATCTTCTATCGGTTCTAATCCCATTTCCAGTCTTCTTTCATTAACAGTTTCTGGTTCTTCTAAATCATACAATTTGCCATTTTTAATTTGGCTTCCAAATATTTGTGGTTTACCCTCATCCATTAGAATCCGATCTTTCATTAATGCGTATTGCTCTTTGCTTAAGTCGCCATTTTTGACAGCTTTTTCAATAAGAGGAAAATACTTTATTCTATATTTATCTTCTGTATGTTGCAATCCCAGCCAGATTGCATTCATTTGTTCTTGGTTCACTTCATGTAAGGTCGGCATTCCGCATTTCTCAATTATACTTATGACCAATTCTTGATTCCTATGGTCTTCTTTTGCATACTTAATTAGATTATTCTCTCGTCTTATCTTTTGGTCACTTATATAGACTTCACTTAGTATTTCGCTTTTTTTATTGCAGTCAACCTCAACGTAGTCCACAGAACCAACGTAAACAAATTTATCTCTGTTGATAAATAAGAATATCAATACTATTAAAAATAGAGATATAAAAATAATGAGGAACACTTTAGTCTTTTTCATTTGTTTTTAGTTTTTACTTCTATCACACACAACTTTTTGATACCGTAATCTCAATCCTGAATCGCTTCTTCCACCGCATCCATCTTCGTTTCAGAAAAAGCACCAGAGGTGGCGTACACTATTTTTCCAGCTTGATCTAAAACAAAAAAATAGGGGATATCTCTCTTCTCAAAATCAAGTGCCTCTTTGTATTTTTTTAATTCGCCTTTGTAAAATAAAATATAGGGCAACAGCTGTGGGTCTACATTTTTGATGGCTTTCTTTTTGGCCGTACCCGTAGCGGCTGCATTTACGCCCGTAAACATCGGTACAAAGTAAACATTCACATCATAGCCCATGCCGGCCATCATCCCTTCTGGTTTGCGAATAAATTTGTTAAAGACGGGGCTAAACCATGTGTTGAGTTCGTCTTCTGACTTTTTGCTGTACGCAAGGCCAAGTAGCGTATACTTACCGCCCACATCCAATGGCAAATTCACTTTTTTGTCTTCAACGGTTTCGGCAATCATTTCAGGAAATTGCTTGCCCACTACTTGTGCATTGGCTGCTTGATGAATAACCAATGCTGCGATGAATGATAAAATGGCTTTCACTTTTATTTTGTTTTAGTGCCAACGAAATGAGTACTCTGTTATTTTAATTTTGACTCTCCCTTTTTTACATCCACTCGTTTTCCAAGATATTCGCTCGACTCAGGTTTTTTCAATGTTTCTATAAAATACCATTCGGCTTTAGTTTTGGTTGGGTAGAGTGTGAGCAGTAGATAGCCGTGATCGCGGTGATTGTTGTACTTGATGTGCGGGTTTCTTTTTAGCAACGCTTGCTCCATCAATTTTACGGTGTCTGCTGATTTTCGTTCGTCCAAGTTTCCTGATGAAATACTGGTAACACCAAACTCAACCGCAAAGGGTTTATAGTTTTTCGTTATATCTACAGCGGCTTCAATCGCCCACGAAGCGTGTGTGTCGCCCGAGGTGATGATGATATCTTGAATTTTATTGGCTCTGATAAAATCGACTATTTTTTTCTTTTCGGTCGGGAAACCATCCCACGAATCGAGATTGCGCTCCATCTTCGGGTAAATATCTTTTATAAATACATCTGAAAAGATCACTTGGTTGCCAATCACTTTCCAAGTGGCGGTAGATGATTTTAAAGAATTTTCAAACCATTGTAATTGGGTGTCTCCTAGCATGGATCGTTCTTTGCTTTTCAGTTCGGGATTATTGATGTCGGTTATTTCTACATCGCGGCCTGCTAGGCGTTCATCAAGCATAATCACATCGGCCAAGGGGCCAAAAGAAAATGAGCGATACAAATCGTTGCTTTCGCGGATGGGCATCCACTCGTAATAAGTTTGCCGCGCTGCCGCTTTTCTTTTTTGGTAATCGCCTTCATCGGGCTGGTGATTTTGCGCGCCCGTTACGGTAGAGTTGTTGGCAATTTCGTGGTCGTCCCAAATCGCAATGAAGGGATGCTGCTGATGCACTCTGCGCAAACCTTTATCGAGTCGGTACAACGAGTAGCGTGTGCGATAATCTTGCAGGCTGATAATTTCGTGCGCGGGAATGTTAATTCTTCCAATGGTGGTGTCTCCATATTTACCAACACCGTATTCGTATATATAATCACCAAGGTGTAGCACTGCATCTAGCACAGGTTGATCGGCCAATTTATCGTACGGATTAAAAAAACCAAACTCCCAATTGGCACAACTGGCGACAGCAAATTTCAAACTATCTTTTGCCAAAACAGGAGCTGTTTTTGTGCGGCCAATAATAGAAGTTTTTCCTAGTGAAGTAAAGCGGTAATAATAAATACGATCGGGCTTTAGCGCATCAACATCTATCTTTACGGTATAATCGCGAGAGGGGTAAGTGGAAAGCGTATCGGATTGATAAACGGAAGAAAACTTTTCATCTTCGGCCACTTCCCATTTTACAGAAATGGAATTGACAGAATCTTCTGGTGTAATGCGCGTCCAGATGATGACGCGATCGGGAAGCGGATCGCCCGAAGCCACGCCATGATAAAATGGCCGCAGCAACGAATCAAAATGAATGGAAACTTCTTGTTTGAATTTGATTGACTTTGGTTGCTTTTTCAGCGAACAGCTAAAAACAAAGAAGCCACTAATTAGGAATAGGTATTTGATCATAGACTTTACGATTAATGTGCAAGCTAACCACTATCAACTTATCGTTGAAACCGTACAAGTTATCTTACTATTAAAACAAATCAGCACAATTTTACTTAGCCAGACAACCCTTTTGCTGTTTTTCCAGTCTTATCACTAGAGATCATTATAAATTTAAACTACCATGAGCAAATTGATTTATTTAACCGTTTCTTTTTTGTTGCTAACAACCGTGTTTGCTTTTACCCAAACTAAATTAGAGCAGGCCAAAGGCTTATATGAAAAAGGCCAGTTGGAGCAAGCAAAAAAAATATTGAACCCCATTGGCGAAAAAGAGGCCGACTATGCAGCAGCCCGTTACTACTTAGGCCGTGTGGCCTTTGACGAAAAAAATTATGACGATGCTGCCGACTATTTTGAAGAGGCCGTTGATACGAACGATAAAGTAGCCGATTATCACAATTGGCTAGGAAACACGTATGGCACAATTGCGCAAAATGCCAACGTGCTAAAGCAAGGGATGCTTGCCCCAAAAATGAAGCGGGCGTGGGAAGCGGCCATCGCTCTTGATCCTAAAAACATAGAGTCGCGAACAGCGTTGATTTCTTATTATACCCAAGCACCAGGTTTTATGGGCGGCAGCATGGAAAAAGCAAAAGAGGTAGCAACGCAAATTAAGAAATTGAAACCAGCAGAGGGACATTTGCAAATGGGAAACATACTCATGCGTGAAAAGAAACCGGCAGAAGCCGAAAAAGAATTTTTAGAGATGGTGAAAGTGGATCCTAATTATGTATCGGGGTTGGCCAATTTCTACACAGGCCAAAAGCAATACGAAAAGGCATTTACGCTTTTTGAAGAAGCCCTGAAGAAAAACCCTGAAGACTACACGTCCATTTATCAAATTGGAAAAACTTCAGCTTTGAGTGGACAAAAATTAGAGCGTGGCGAAGAGTGTCTTAAAAAATACTTAACGCATACGCCCGCACAAAACGAACCATCGCACGCGGGTGCGAATATGCGCTTGGCGCAGATCAAAGAAAAGAAAGGCAGCAAGGCCGAAGCAAAAAAATTATTTGAAACCGCATTGAAACTTGATGGGAATCTAAAAGAAGCAAAAGAAGGGCTGGAGAGAGTTTCAAAGTAATTTGGTGCCTACTTTGTACGAGTGCGAAAACAGATGTTAACCAAGAAAGAACAGCGCAGCTTTTGAACAGGGGCGGAGCTTTATGCTTAGCGCTGTTAAGTGGAATCAGTTCAGGTTTGCTTTTGAGACCTACATCGAAACACACAATCTATTACCACCTTTTACAATTAGTTACATAGCAATGCTCCATATTTGATTCAAAGAAACCCCCTATTCTATGAAAAAAATAAAATACTGCGTAGCAATTATTTTTTGTGTTTCGCTACTATGGTCATGTTCGCTTCACTCTACCACCTACATCAAATCGAAAGAACGATTTTTGTTGGGCGATAATACACATGGGTCGTTTCGTGTGAAACTAAAAAACGTTTCTGAAAGTGAGATTGAGATTCATCGTGCACCGATTGGTGGCGGAAGGCATTCCGGATTAACGGTTGCCCCGGGCCAAACTGTGCAAGTGCGAGTTGAATCAAATACCGCCTTGGTGATTAGTAATAATTCTGAAGCAGAGGCTGCAGTTCAACTAAAGGTTGTTGGAGATACCGGATTATCCATGAATTATAAAAGCAACTGATGTTTGTTTCCGTTGCTTAATTAATTCCTAAATAGTGGCGGCACTTTATCTTCCCACCCAGTAGCCTCCTGATAGGCGCGCACGAGTGAAATAATTTCTGCCTCTCCATACAATCTTCCTAAAAAAGAAATGCTGGTTGGGCTGCCCTTGTCATTAAAACCATTGGGCACGACTACACAAGGATTTCCCGTAAGGTTTGTCGTTAGTAATTGATTGCCACCAAAGCTGGGCGTGACGATCACGTCAAAATCTTTGGTTGCCGCATAAAACGCCTGAATCAATTGATGCCGAAGCCGCGATGCGTTGATATATTCTACTGCCGGAATAAAGCGAGCCGCGCGAAATGTATTGGGCCAAGCCCACTTTCGTTGATCAGTCATGAGGCTATCGCGGTTGGATCGTGTCAGTTCATCAAAAGACGCAGCCGCCTCCGCAGTCAGCATCAGGCGCACGGCTGCGATCGGAATTTTAGAATCCCACTCGAGTGGAATTAATTCAACGCCTAATTTTTTTAAATCTTCCAATGTTTTTTCATCGTTTGCTTTGGATGGATAGGTCCCTTCAAACCATTTTTTAAAATATCCTACTCTTAATTTTTTGATGGATGTTTTTGACGAGTAGTTAAATGCCGCTGCACGTGTCGAGCGATCTTGGTCGTCTTCTCCGCGCATTGCATCGAACACCAACGCACAGTCAAACGCGGATCGGCACAACGGACCAATTTTGTCCATGCTGTAGCTTAACGCCATGGCACCATGTCGACTTACCGCTCCGAAGGTAGGGCGCAAGCCGCTCGCACCGCAACGTGTGGAAGGAGAAACAATCGAGCCTAGTGTTTCGGTGCCAATGGCGAATGCAACCAAGCCAGCCACAGTAGCAGAAGCTGATCCGGCCGATGAGCCGCTGGATCCATCTTTTAAGTTCCAAGGATTTTTAGTGACGCCACCATACCAGATATCGCCCATCGCCAGTGCCCCGAGCGTTAACTTTACAACCAACACTGCGCCCGCTTGCTCCAGTTTCTTAACTACAGTAGCCGTTTCATGAATGGTTTGTCCTTTGAATGGTGCCGCGCCCCAGGTGGTCTCTGTTCCTTCTACCGTTAGCAAATCCTTAATCCCATAAGGAATGCCATGCAGCGGGCCGCGGTATTTTCCCTTCGCTATTTCTTCATCGGCTTGCTTTGCCTGCTTTAAGGCACTTTCTTCTAAAATCGAAATAGCACATTGCAGCGTGTCGGCATATTTTTTTAGGCGGCTTAAATAGAGTTTGGTCAATTCGGTGGAAGTGACCTTTTTGGTTTTGATGAGAACCGCCAATTTGTAAACCGGGTAAAAGGCAAGATCTGCTTTGTTGGCTGGCAGCGCGACTTCTTTCGGCAATCCCCAGTCGATCGGTTTTTGCTGTGTGTTTATTTTTGCTCCCACTGGTATCGGGTCGAACACCAGAGACATGGGGACACTGTTTGCCAGTGAAAATTGATGAATGGATTGAAACGCTTTTTGATAATCTGCCAAACCGGATAACAAGGAATCGCGCTCGGCTTGTGTAAAAGACAAGTCATAGTAGCTCTCAATTGGTTGTGTGGGGTATTTGGCCTGCGAAAATGCGTTGATTGTCGCGCAGCATAAAGCCACCATCAAAGAAACTCTGTAACTTGAAGCCGTTTTCATTTTCAATTTGTTTAGACTGAAATGTACGCATGAAGAAGTATTTTGTAAAGCTATATCAATACAATGCGTGGGCCAATAACCGAGTGATGGAATGCCTCTTGCGCCAGCACGTAGGCGATGAGAAGATTACCACGTTGTTTGGCCACGTGTTGGCCGCTCAGTTTCTTTGGCTTCACCGCATCAAAGGATTGCCCGCACCGGCAGTAAAGCTTTGGGGCGAATATTCATTAGAAGTGCTGCAGAAAATGGTGGCTAGTGCTAATGAGCAGTGGATTGCTTATGTGGATGAAACGGATCACTTTGACCGCGACATGACCTATCACAACTATGTGGGGGACTTATACACCAACAACGTGGAAACCATCATGATGCATTTGGTGAACCACTCATCGTACCATCGTGCGCAAATTGCCCTATTGCTGCGGCAAGGCGGGCTAGAGCCGATCAATACGGATTTGATTACATTTGATCGGGTGCAACGCGGCCAGTGGAAAGACTAGTCAAAACTAAATCACTTATATTACTGTTACCTGCACACAACAACTAAACCCAATAAACATGAAGAAAATAATTGTTTTCCTCCTTTTTGTTTTGCCTGCATGCACGATTGCGCAAACCAAACCGACAGAAACCATCTGCCATACTTCAGCAACTGAAAAGTTTGCAGTATTAGCATCCAACAAAAAATTTAATCGCGATCATCCAAGCCCGCAGGCCTACGTGCACGAAACACAAGCCGGTGGAAAGATGATTAAACTAAAATGTGCCGATGGTGTAGAGGCGAACGCCTATTACATCGAAGCAAAAGTAAAATCCAACAACTGGATTTTTGTGTTTCAAGAATGGTGGGGAGTGAATGATCACATCAAGCGTGAAGCAGAAAATTTCTACAATGACTTAGGCAATGTAAACGTGATTGCGTTAGACATGTATGATGGAAAACTGGCGACTGATCCGCAAAATGCCGGCAAGTTCATGGGCGAATTCAAGCAGGCCAGAGGAAATGAGATTGTAAAAAGCGCGATTGCATTTGCCGGCCCCAGCGCCAAAATTGGAACGATCGGTTGGTGCTTTGGTGGAGGTCAATCGATGCAAGCTGCTCTCACAGCAGGAACACAAGCTGCGGCTTGTATCATTTATTATGGTCAGCCCGAGGATAATTTAGATCGCCTGAAAACATTGAATTGCGATGTGTTAGACATCTGGCCAACTCAAGACAAGTGGATTAGCAAGGAGTTGACTGAGAAATTTCAAAAGAACATGGCAGAGGCCGGAAAGAAACTGACAGTAAAGTCTTATGATGCCGATCACGCTTTTGCGAACCCCAGCAATCCAAAATACAACAAAGAATTTGGTGCCGATGCGTACAAGCACTCGTTGGAATTTTTTAAGGCAAGGCTGAAATAATTTGTTAATTCGGTGATTCGATAATTTGCTAATGATTGAATCACCGAATTTTTTTCTACAGGGCATTAACGAATTGCCGAATCATCGAATTGTCGAATTACTCCCAAATCACCACTCCTTCTTTTGTGTGATACCAGCCGGGATATTTCGGTACGTGTATTTTTTCGACTTCATTTCGTTTCACTTTCATCGTAGGGGTCATCAAGCCATTGTTGACGCTCCAATCATCGCGCATAATTACTGCTTTCTCTAGTTTCTCATACGACTCCAATTCGGCATTCACTTCTTTGAGTGAGGCAGATAAACTTTCGATGATCGCTTCTTTTGATTTGGCTTTGCCCGCTGCCGACAGCACCACCAAGCCGATGGGTTGTGGTATGCCCATGCCAACTACACACATTTGCTCAATATCTGTATTGGCCAACAACTTCATCTCGATCGGTGCGGGAGCTACATACTTTCCTTTGTCCGTTTTAAATTGATCTTTGATCCGCCCTACGATTGTCAAAAATCCTTCACTATCAATTTCTCCTTTGTCGCCCGTCTTTAAATACCCTTCTTCATCAAAAGATTCTGCCGTTAAGGCTGGCTCTTTATAGTACCCCTTCATGTTGCCATCACTCTTCAGCCGGAGTTCACCGTTATCGGCAATTTTTACTTTTACATCTTTGAATGGTATGCCGACCGTTCCGATTTTATTCTTTCCATGGCGGTTGAAGTGCGAATACACGCAGTCCTCCGTCATACCAATAGCTTGAAATATTTCGATACCGATAGAATTGAACCATTCCAATAAATCGACCGAAATGGGTGCCGCCCCTGAGTAAATGTGCGTGGCTCGACTGAGCCCTAATTTTTTACGAATGCTTTTCTTGACAATACTGCCGATGATCGGAATGGAAAGCAATCGACTCAATTTTTTCTGCGGCATTTTTTCTAAAATCTTCTCGCGGAATTTGGCCCAAATGCGCGGTACGGCAAAAAACGAATGAGGCTGTGTTTCAAAGAGATTTTTAGGAAAAGTCTCTAGCGATTCGGCAAACGAGAATTGAGCACCGGAATAAAATCCATACACTTCAATCCCCATCCGCTCGGCAATATGACTCATGGGCAAGTACGAGAATAGACTTGGCTCCAGGGGTAAACGCAATTCGGCAATGGCAGCTTTCAACACCACGTCAAAATTTCCGGCCGTATGCATTACACCCTTGGGCATTCCGGTGGTGCCGGAAGTATACATAATCGTCATCAAGTCATCTTTATTCCAATGATAGATCGCCTCGATCGGTGCATGTGCTTGCACTAATTTTTCCCACGAAAGTGACTCGTGAACTCCATATAATTCTACGCCAATACGGGCAATACCGCTTGAGATGCCTTCTTGCTGAGCGGCATATTCATCCAGTTTTCCGATGATAATCGCTTTAGAGTGACTGTGATCTAAAATTTGTTTAATCGAAGGAGCAGTAAGTGTAGCATAAAGTGGAACAGAAATGTGCCCTGTCATCATGATAGCCAAGTCGGCCATGATCCAGTGAGCGCAATTTTTTGATAATATGGCGATGTTACTTTTGTCGGGGTAGCCAAGTGCTTTAATGCCAGCAGCCACTTTACGGATTTCCAGGCCAGCCTCCTGATACGTCCACGTTTTGGAACCGCCACTAATTGGTTGTTTTAAAAAGAGGGCAGTTGGTTTTTGCTTTTCCCACTTTAGAAACTGGGCAAGAGGACTAGAGGTTTCCATAGCAATCGGTTTAGATTACCGATTTATGAATAAAATCACAAAAAGAAAAGTGCAGAACTTTTATTGAAGGAAGCGTAGCATTCAAAAACCGTAGATACTTGTATTGGAATGAAATGTAAAAGCACTCAGTCGATACCCGATACAAATTTCATGGGTTGAAAAGTTGGCACCGACCGAAGAACCGGTGGGGACTTCAAATACATAACCCAATCGAATGGCATCTTTGAATAGTGCCTGTACAAAAAGACCATAGGTGGTAAAATTTCGCGTGAGCACTCCCGCCTGATAATTTTCATGAAGGATAACGGAAGCATTGAGATCCATTGAAAGAGGTGCACCGCTGACCATTTTGATCAGCGAAGCAGGTTTGAAGCGCACGTGCTCCGACACAAAGAAGAGGTACGAGCCCATCAGATAGTAATGCTGAGTGTAAAGAGATGACTGCAGCCCTTGCGTTTCCAGCGTGGTTCGAAGCATACGTGGCACCGAAAGGCCGACAAAAAATTTATCACTTTTGAGAATGGCACCAAAGCCAAAGCTGGGTTTCGTTTCAGAAAAGTTTCCCAGAAACAAATCATCGTCTTTGTGAAAGGGATTTACTTTCGAATTATCGATTTGGTAATTGGCCATTCCGGCTTGCAATCCAAACGATAGAGTTTTGTCATCGGTGAGATTGATGCGATAACTGTAGCTTCCGAATACTTCAGTGATTTTACTGTTACCGATCTGATCGGAAATGACCATGAGCCCGGCCCCCATTTTATTTTCAAGCAGCGAAATGTGCCCGCTGAAGTTGATCGTTTTAGGGCTTCCTTCAAAACCGGCCCATTGATTGCGATAGCTGAGCGAGAAATTCAAGTTGTTGGTGAGGCCAGCGTAGGCGGGGTTGATGACGAACGGGTTGTTGATGTATTGCGAATATAAAGGATCTTGCTGGGCACAGACAAATTGTTGAGCGAAGCAGATGCACAGCAGCAACAGCCAAGAGCTGCGTTTTAGGATTGGGTTACAAGTAAGACTAGACATGGGGTATCAATATTTTAAGTCAAAAAAACCGGACAATGATTTTCCTGCCAAGGGTAATTCAATTTTGTAGAAGTAGGTGCCGGCCGGAAGTTTGCTTCCATCATTGGTGAGGCCGATGAACACCTTGGTTTTGTTGTCGTAGTCGGAAACAGAAAAGACCTCATCGCCCCATCGATTGAAGATGGAGACGCGATTGGTTTTTGTTTCGGGGATTACATCGATGTATTGCAGGAAGAGAAACGGATTTTTATCATCGCCATTGGGCGACACCCCATTGTACACAACAATTTCACCTCCTACCTCAATGGATAACTGTTGTTGCGAGCACGCGTTTAACAAATCGCATACTTCAATTGAAACGCGATCCACACCTGAGAAGAATGTATTTCCATAATCAAGCTCTAATTCCGATGAAGCGTTGATGGTTGCAGCCGCACCTTGCTCTGATATACTGCTAAGCAGGGTAAGTGTGCTCAGATCAAGGTTATCGTCAGGGTCGCTAAGCAAACTCAACAAACCTATGGTTACTATTCCATTGATGGGTGCGCTTGCAGTAGTTGATGTGATTACTGGTGGTTGATTGCTAACTGTTGTAACGGTAAAATCATTTGTGCTCGTAGCTGTATTTGCGCCTACGGTGACAGAAATTTTTCCTGTTGTCGCTCCTGCAGGAACAGTGGTCGTAATCGAGTTAGCAGTACTTGCGGTAACAACCGATGAGGTTCCATTGAATGCAACGGTGTTGTTGGCTGGTGTGGCGCTGAAGTTAGTACCAGTGATGGTGACCGTTGTAGTTATGATGCCAGAGTTTGGCGTGAATGAAGTGATGGTGAGGGATGGGGTGGTGACTGTAAAATTAGTAGCACTGGTGGCAGTATTACCAGCCACAGTAACGGTGATAACTCCTGTCGTAGCTCCAACAGGCACTGTGGTAGTAATGGAGGTTGCTGTGCTGGCTGTGGCAATCGCTGTTGTTCCATTAAACCTAACAATGTTGTTGGCTGGTGTGGGGCTGAAGTTGGCACCAGTTATTGTCACTGTTGTATTTACAGGTCCACTGGTTGGTGTAAAACTGGTGATAGCAGGCAAGAGAGGTGCTCCTACCAATGCGTCTCCAGTGATAGTCCATGAGCGAGTGATATCCAAAGAAGTTCTGTGTACTTGTCCGGTTGTTGTATAAAAAAGTCCACCAGCTCCTAACGTTACCCCTGTTGGTATTTTTGTCTCCCCTGCATCAAGTCTAGCCCAGCCCTCCAGTATAGCATCATAATTAGCAATAGAAATAGCTGTACCGTTTAACATGCCCGTCATGTTGGTTACGTTGCTAATATTCCATGACGCCAGATTCTGGTTAAAGGCAACGGCATTGCTAAACATGTTGGCCATGTTTATTGCTTTGCCTACATTCCACAAGGTGATATCTTGATTAAATGCCGATGCGTTATTAAACATAGAACTCATAACAGTAACGTTGCTGATGTTCCAAGCACTTAAATCACTATTAAAGGAAGATGCTCCATTAAACATGCTGGTCATGTTGGTAACCTTGCTCACATTCCAGCCGCTGATGTTTTGATTAAATGCCAGCGCGCCTGAGAACGCAGTATTCATGTTTGTTACGTTACTCACATTCCAACTGCTTATATTTCCATTGAACGCATCCGCATTTATAAACGTGCCGAACATGGAAGTAACCTTGCTTACATCCCAACTGTTCAAATTTTGATTGAAAGAAACAGCTTCCTGAAACATAGCGGTTATGTCGGTAACGTTGCCCACATTCCAACCGCCAATGTTTCCGTTAAAAGCTGCGGCCTTGCTAAACATAAAGCGCATATCAGTAACCATCTCCACATTCCAATTGCTAATGTCTCCGTTGAAAGCCCATGCATCGGCAAACATTTGATCCATCGTGGTTACTTTACTTACATCCCAAGTGTTTAGATTTTGATTGATCGCACGGGCATCGCGAAACATAAAAGACATGTCGGTAACCTTCGAGGTGTTCCAACTGCTAAGGTTTTGATTAAACACAAAAGCCTGATCGAACATATACTTCATGTTCGTAACGTTGCCTACGTTCCAAGTATTGAGCGGTTGGTTGAACACGGCACATGCTAACATACCCTCCATATTGGTCACCTTACTTACGTTCCACATGCTTATGTCGGTATTAAAGGCTTTAGCGTAGCCAAACATGTATGACATATTCGTTACGTTGCCTACATTCCAAGTGCTCAGATTGCCGTTGAATGCTGTGCTGCCACTAAACATTTGTTGCATCTGAGTCACCTTGCTCACATTCCAGTTGCTGATGTTGCCGTTAAATGGTGCTCCTTGAAACATGCTTGCCGTTACCAGTACATTACCCACGTTCCAACTACTAATATCGCCATTAAAGGCAATGGCTTGTTGAAACATACCCGTCATTGTTGTCACTTTACTAACATCCCACGCGTTTAGGTTTTGATTAAAAAGATTAGTTCGCGCAAACATGCCCGACATGTCTGTTACTTTGCTTACGTTCCACCCGCTTACATCTCTGTTAAATACATCAGCCTGTGAAAACATCCCTGCCATAGTTGTTACGTTTCCTACATTCCAGCTACTTACGTTACCGTTAAATGCGCGAGCCTTGTCAAACATCCCCTCCATAGAAATCACCTTGCTCACATCCCAACTATTCAAATCTTGATTAAAAACACTAGCCGAGGTAAACATATCAGACATGTTTGTTACGTTGCTGACATTCCAGTTGCCAATGTTTTGGTTGAATACCGAGGCAAACGTAAACATCTGAGACATATTGGTTACACTCACCGTGTTCCAATTGCTGATATCACCGTTAAATGACTCCGTTCGTTGAAACATATAACTCATGTTGGTGACCTTGCTTACATCCCAATTATTCAAATTCTGATTAAAGGCAGCGGCATCCCAAAACATCCAAGTCATGTCATTAACCTTACTTACATTCCAGGTGCCGATGTTGCCATTGAAAGCATCAGCATTGTAAAACATATATCTCATAGTGGTAACATTGCCTGTATTCCATCCGCTTAAGTCGGCATTGAACAGGCGCGCTCCGTTAAACGTGTACGACATATTGGTTACCTGACTAACATCGGGCGCATCGGTAGCATTTGAAACGAGCTGATCGCAGCCATAAAAAGCGGAAGCCATGGTAGTCCACACCGGGTCTCCCCACCGTTCGATGGTTCGTATCTTGCTCTTTTCGGTTCCGTTGGCTATAAACAGCCCTGGAAAATTTCCTGTAATTTCAATCTGATAAATGTTTCCGTTGGTGAGCCCTGTGATGGTATAGTTGCCCACATGACCAGTAACGGAACCATTGCCTACACCGGCATTGGTTAGGTTAGTCCAGGTAACATTATAGATATACGTTGGACCTGTATTCGTAACGGGAATGGTAATGGTGCTTGTTGTGGTGGACCATCTCGTAAGGAAGCTACCAGTGCCTGCGTTTGCGTTGATAGCACAAACAAAGAATAGGCAAATGACGAATACTAATTTTTTCATAAGGAGTAAACTATGAATGATTTCCATCTTGTTTGTTTTCATTTAAAGAAATAGTTTCATTTAAAGTTACCGCCACGCCCCTTAGCAACCGATAGTAAAAACCAGAACACGCCCAAGCAGGCTATTTACCTTTCAAAGGTGATGAAAGATATGGGGCGAGTAAATCGCATGATGATGTGAGGAAGAACCTGGGTGATGGCTAAAGTGTTTTGACCGCTATAGTTCGTTTACTTCACTACATCAGCCCCATCAGCTTTTGCCCGTTTAATAATTTCATTCGCTACCTCTTTCCCCAACTTCATTCCAGCTTCGTTGTCCGTGCGAAAGTGTACGCCCGCTTCAAATCGTGATAATGTTTCTTCTTCGGCCAACTCATGAAATTCTTTTGCATCAGATGGGAACAAGTATGCAAGCATTTCGCCATAACAAGCCGCAACAGTAGCATGCCCTGCGGGATAGCCTGGTGAGGGTGGAGTTTTAAAAAGTGCTTTATAGGTTGGGTCATATTGATCGGGTCGAATGCGGAAGTAAACATATTTAGACTCAATGTTGGCGATTTGATTTTCGTAATCGGCAACGGCTAGTAATGTATAGATGCGGGCGGCTCTTGGTGCGTTGTTGAGAAGTCCATGCTCCATTATTTTTCTATCGATGATGTCCCCCCACGGCCATTCAAACTCCCACTTAAACGCCCGATAGTTCGATTCATCCGTTCTCTTAAACGCTTTCAACTCAGCCATATCTTTTTTGACATCGGGAGGAGGAACCGAATGGAATTGATTTGTGGAAGTAAGCACCCATGGCTTCATATTGGGAATGTCAAAACGTAAAGGTTTTCCCTTCCAATAGCCAGCCTCTGATGGAATTTTTCCTTTCCATCGTTTATCACCTCCATCCTGCTTAGCGCGATGTTCGATAACATAGTTAGCAACTTGAACACCTAAATCAAAACCAGCTTTTACATCACTCGGAAATTGAACACCCGCAAGCACGCGCGATTGTCCGATTTTCTTTGCGGCCGCTAGAATAGAATCAGCTTTGGCAGGAAACAGATAGGCCAACATAGTGGCTGCTGCACCAGCCGTAACAGAATGCTCGCACGGATAGGATGGAGTTTGGGGTGGCGACACCAGGTGTTTGAGTCCGTCCTGAGCTAATGGGCGCTTTCGATTATGTTCATACTTGGCACTCCACGCAGCAAGCGTTGCATCATAGATGGCTACATTAAGGAGTGAATAAACGCGCAGGAAGTATTGTGTTGTATCCAACAGATCGTCTGCCGCAGCTTGCCAGCGGTAGGAGGGTGGGCCTGCATTCCAGTAATGCATTTCCGCGATAAGCGTGCTATCCAGATTTTTTTGAAGCGAAATTATTTCCTTGGTCTCCTTTTTTTCTTCACTACCGGTCGGAGGAGGCGGAATTTTAAATTCGATAGTTGATGGACTTACCCACGGTTTCCATTGACCAGCGTTCGGTTCAATTCCGAAGGTGGTGGTTTGCTGATTGTCGCATGCCTGTGCAATAACCGCTATGATAATAAAGGATAGGATTTTTTTCATGTACCAAATCTCATCCTATTTTGGGTAGCAGAAAATCGCATGATGATGTGATATACCTGACGCTTTTCGGGATTTGTAATCTCGAATCAAAGACTAAACGAATTTTAAATCCTCCTTATCTGCTGTTCGACATTATAAATGTCGAACATCATTTATCTTCTTGCTGCTGCTTTTCCTTCTGCGCCTCTTTCGCCAATACCTCCAGCGAATTTTCGGTTGTTACTTCGACATAATTCCCATTTCCTTTTTCGGCCAGCGATTGCAGCGGTTGTAGTGGCGCGGCCAGTTGACTGAAATCAAAAATGCTGAGCGTAATTTTGGATGCGTTTTTTTCGGCTAATTTGTAGAGTGGCTCCGTGGTTTTAAACTCACCATCAGTGGCCATGATAATTTTGTTGTTGCCACCTTCAATAAAATTCTTGTTAGCCGTTTTATAGGCCAATGCCAACCCATCGGCTATGTTGGTGTTCCCTTCTGAGCGCAATGTTTGAATCGACCGCATAATTTTGGTGGTATCACTTGCCGAAATAGGAGATAGGTGAAGTGTAGCCTTGCCCGAATAAATGACAATGCTTACTTCGTCTTCCTTCCGCATAAGCCTAATCAATTGTTGAAAACTCTTTTTCAATAGAGGCAATCGCTCGGGTCGGTTCATTGAAGCGGAAACATCCAGCAGCAAAACGAGATTGTTAAACGCGTAGCCTTCAAATGAAATGATTTCGTTGGGGGCTTCTACTACTGGCTCTGGCTCGCTGGGTGGTTCTTCCTTTTTTATTTCGGTTTTAGGAATTTCATAGTGATACTTGGGAGGCTGTTGAATGTAGGAAAGAATATACACAGGGCGCATCAGGTCATTGGTTGAATATTCATTGCCACCCAATCCCAACTCGGCAAACTTGTTGTATTGGTTTACAATAATGTTGTGCATGTATAGAAAATCGCCATAGATTTTATTTTTATCTACCACTTCTGTGGGAAAGTCCACTACTTTTTCTTCCAGCGTCTTTAAGTAATCGGGAATGTACTCGTATGGGGTGTATGGACATAGTCCGTTATTTCTACCAATGCGCACAATGCCTTTCATGTATATCAATTGGTTGGTAATTAAATCGCGTTGATCCTCATGGATGGCAGCAGTAGATATAGATGATTGACTCTGTTCATACACGCGCTGGTCTATTTGCTTCAATATTTTACGACTATCGTCAGTTGCTTTAAGCAAAACAGATGAAGTCACCGTCCAGGCGTTTGTTTTTTGAGAAGGGTAGGAGGCATATGCTTTCCGCGTTTCCATAAACAGTTTTTCTTTGCGCGCATCCAATTCGGTGTATAACGTTTCAATTGTTTTCAATTTATTGTCGATGTAATCAATATTCTTTCCGCGAAAAGCTCCACTACCCATGTATTGGCTCAACTCCATCAAATGGTCTTGCAGTGCCAGCATGATTTGTTGAAGATCATTTACCCTGTTGATGAGGCTCGCGCGATAAGGCGTGGGCAGGTACTTGCTTTCTTTCAAGATAAGAGCATGTGTGCTGATGGGTATTCTGAACTTGTCAAATTTGAGTACAGGATTTTTGTAAGGCATTTTCCCTTCCCTCAAACTGTTCCAAGTGCTTCCTTCGCTGCGCAATTCTTTGAACAAGTTTTCCATGGAACCTACACAATCATCTATGTAGTTGACTATGGCATTGAGTTGTGAGAAACCCGCCACAGGCAAGGCAGCAGATTGCTTGGTGATGGTCAAACTATCCAACACAGGCAACGAATAGCTTAAGTGTGTGAGCGGCCATGGATTGGCAGGCGCATTAAAATCATATTGCCACAATGCTCTGGGATAATAATTTAGTCTAGCCTGTGAACAGAAGTTTGAATAGAAATGAAGAAGGTCATTATTCAAATAGTTTTGAAGGTTGCGGTAGAGTTGGTTGCTGTGTTGCCCATCAAACGTAGAAGCATTTGTGAAATGATCAAGTGCATGTCGCTTAGTTTGCTGCATCAGTTGAAGCCCTTCCACACAATTCTTGAAATAATTTTGTCCAGGTAGTTTGATAATCGCTAGGGTTCTCAACAAATCGTCTGTTTCCAAAAACGATTTCACGATTTCATCTTGTGCAAAACCCACAAACCTATCTTCATTGAAATTTTGTCTCAGCTTGCGTATCAATTCTTCTTCATGTACAATGGCTTTCATCAGCAATTGATAGGGTTTGATAGAATTGCCTGAGGTTGGCATTGTGTTAGCATCGCTAGCAATTCTGTTGGCCAGTTGGTCACGTGCTTTGCCCATCGCGATTTGCAATTGCTGCATTTCACTCACCAACCGAAATCCTTTCTCTATATCTGTCATATACTCCTCAAGGCGGATGTAGGCGACTATCTCTCCATTCTTCGTATAGCATTGATTGTAGCGATTCCAAAGTTCGCTGGCTGTTGTTTTAAACAAAGAATTGGAACCGCCTTTGATTTTAGTGTACACGTTTTCGTCTGGTTGGCGTATGAAATTGTAAGAATCAAAATACCGGAATCGAAAACTTGATTTCTTTTTGAATTCTTTCAAATCGGCATAGAACACTTGTAGATAGGGGACGGAATTGTTGATATCAACGATTAGTTTGTCGCAGAAGTAGAGGTAATCATAATTGCTGACCTGGGCCTGTGCAGAAAGTGTGGTGAGGAGGAGGATAGAAAGGATTTTTCTCATTGTACAGATTTCCAGCATCCGGGACATTCGGTTTTGGTTAGTTCCTTCGTCTATTTTTTAATAGAAAACCGATGATGCCAAGGATAAAAGGTAGCGCGAGAGCGGTCATGCCAATTATTTCCATTCTGTTTTTCTTAGTCTTTTCGAGGAGACTTGGTGGTTCGTATTGGTTTTTGGAGTAGTGGACTAGCTTGTCAATGCCTGCATCAATGCCCTGATAGAAATTTTTGTCTTGAAAATGGCTAGTCATTTCTTCATCAAGAATCTCCATGCATGTATCGTAATTCAATATAGCGTCAAGTCCGCGGCCTACAACTACAAATTCTTGGTCTGAAGTAAAAATGGCTATCAATGCTCCATTGTTTTTATCTTTTTGTCCTATGCCCCAGGCATTAAAAATTTGTTGAGCAAGAGTTTCTTTGGTTTTAATAGGGCCATATTGCGTGATATAGACAAATAGCTGAATACCTGTACTTTCTTCAAATGCACGCAGTTTAGCATTCAATAGGTCTTCTTCCTGCTGAGTTAACGCAAAGTTTTTAGAATAGGAAGGATCAAAACGTGTTACATAGTTTTTAGGGTTTAGTGGAAATTCTTGGCCATTGGCCATCGCTGGCAGCATGAGAAGCAGGAAGAAAAAATATTTCATAAAGGTTTTTTTACGTACAATGCTGTGTGCTATTCCGAAAAAAAAATTAATTGAGTTATTTCCTTTTTCGAATTTACAGCTTCCAATCTCTAACTACCAACTACTGCTACTGCCACCGCTACCGGAGCGACCACCGCCACCTCCGCTAAAACTGTCCGATGAGCTATCGTTGCTTGAGCGCGATCTTTGTCTGAGCATCCTTCTATCATATTCAATATCTGATTCATTGTCGTATTTTATGTCGTCTTTATCGTTGATTACAGTGCAAAGTAGTATCTCTGCAAACGCCCCTAGGAGAAGAGGCACTAGTGCGTAAGGCGATTCCGTTACGAATACAGCAATAACTGTTAAAATTGCAGCACCTCCTAAAAACGAGACACCGAGCAAAAGATATTTTTGTTTGCGCTTCGGCTGGTTGTTCCATTTTTTTAACGAGGCTAAATTGATGGCAAGAATCACCAAGCCTATCAAAAAGGTAACAAGTATTGGCGTCTGCATTCTTTCGAAAGCAGTAGGTGGCGTATATTCATGGCGGCTGTAATAGATAAGTTTATCGACACCGGCATGGATGCCTTCATAGTAATTCTTCTGTTTAAAATGAGGCCCTATGAACTCATCTTGAATTTGTTTGCATAGCTCAGAAGGCAGTGCGGCCTCCAAGCCATAGCCTATTTGAATTCTGTATTTACGATCGTCAATAAAAATGGCTATTAAAATTCCATTGTTTTTATCTTTTTGCCCGATGCCCCACTTATTGAAAATTTCTCTGGAAAAATCTTCCAAGTCATTGGCGCGTAAACTTTCGGCTACATAAATAAACAATTGGTTGCTGGTGCTGTCTTCAAAATTCCGGAGTTTGTCATTTAACTGATCTTCCTCGTATTGAGCGAGTACGCCAGCTTGGTCAGTTACATAATTGACGGGTTCAGTCACAAACCTACTATACAAAGTAATCTGGGCGTTGACGAACAATGGAAGTAGGAGAATTAGAAACAGAAAAGTAAAATGTTTCATTGCTTGGATATATAATTTGGATAAAGGCTTTTAGTAACCCTGAACTCCACAGGATAAGTGATTGCCTCTGACTGTTCAGCCGCATCTCCTTCTTTGGTGCGATAGATACTAAAAACAAAATCAGTGTCATCCTCTTTTGCTTTTTTTCGTTCAGTTTTAAGTATGCTGATTAACTCGGGCATCGATTCATAAAACTCTTGCTGTTTAGCAGCCAACTCTTCTTCGTTTATATAACTTGCATCTCCGTATTCGATAGCCGTTATACCACAGCGTGGACATTTTGCGGATAGTATTGTTACTTGGCTAGTAACACCACCTTCGCTATTGTCGACCTTTCGTTCACGTACTGCAATCAACGAGTCGTTTGAAAAGAGATATAGGAATGACATTGTTGTTTCATTACGCGATGATTTCATTGTCAATGAATAGCTTCTAAGCTTATTGAATCTATCAAAGAACCATTTCTTTGTTTCCTCTTCTGTTTCAGTACCCTCAATACATGGGCCATCCTGACTTGGATAACAATAGGGTCTTCCCCAAAAATAACTTGACGTAACCGTAGCATATTGCATTGTATCGTACGCCTGAGCCAATTCGGCCATTCGATTGTTAATCTCTGCCACCAAAAAGTCTTTGGTGGTACCAGACAATAGCTCTGCGGTTTCGACTGTTGATGAAGATGTGGAAGATTCTTCGATTTGAGTTGTTACTGTATCTGCAACGATGGTTTGTGTGCTATCAGCGGCCGTCTCATTATTTTTGCTGGGTACACAACTTAAAACGATTAAAAGGAATAAGCAGTAAAGGATTGACTTCATAATGGAGGATATTAAATTATTGAATATTGGATGATCTATTTCCAAATGTCATCGAATTGAATCGCTCCTGAAATAGCATGATGATGCGATAGAGGTTTGCCTGAATAAGGCAAAAAGATACTTACTTCGAATCTTCCGCCTCCTTGATCAATTGAATGTTTGCCTTTTCAATTTCACTTAACCGATCGCTTACATTATCAAATTGCGGGTTGTACCATGCCTTGCTTTCGAAGTAGTTTTTCAAAAACATGTTCTTGAATATATAGCCATAGGCAGCAAATGGCTCGTTGCGCATAATCATGAGTTCTTCTTTCGTTTTACTTACTAATTCAGCCTGTTCCAATAGCCGTTCGGAAACTTCTGGATATTGACGTGGGTTTACAAGTTTCCCGTCACTAGTCAATTGAAAGTAGTGGAGTGCCTCTGTGGTTACTTCTTCTTGTGCACTTTCATCCCATTCAATGGTAGAATTAGTTACATACAGAATATTTCGCTGCGCATCGTATCGATAGTTATACCCTTGACCACCACCATCCGGACCAGAAGAGGGGTAAGAACTTCCGAGCAAAGCTTCCTCAATCAAAGTTCCATCTTTTGAAAACGTAGCCGCATGCAATTCGTCTATTCCCGGCCCGACTTGCCTCATGTGGTTGAATAGAACTAAAATGATTGAGTCATTTCTGAGAATTTCCTTCGAGGTATAGCGCCCTACCTCATTATTTATCGACAAAGCAGAGAGAATGTCTGTTGAGATCTCCGTTCCTGGCGAATTGAATAATTGAATGAATTTTCCAAAATCAGATGAATCTTCTACTATTTTTGCAGATTGAAGAAGTGTAGTGACCGGGCTATTTGCAAGGGTGCTGTCTTTGCTTTCTTGATTACTTTGTGTCTTTTCTTTGCTTGTGCAAGCGACAAACACTTGTGAGCCAATTAGGATAGCACCTATTAATCCTATGCTTTTTTTCATGCTAAACTAACTTTTCATTAATCGCTTTACTCACCGCCTCCGTCTGTGAATGCACATGCAGCTTTTCATAAATCTTTCTGATGTGCGAACGCACGGTATCAAGGCTGATTTCAAATTCAGAGGCAATCAACTTATAACTATTGCCTTTACTTAAGGAAGTGAGCACCTCTTTTTCTTTCGGGGTGAGTTGATACGGATTTTCTATGACAGGCTTTTGTTGCATGGATGCCAGCACCATGCGTGCAATGCTGGGCGACATTGGCGCACCTCCTTCCAACACTTCTTCAATGGCTGAAAATAGCTTTGCGGAAATGTGCTTCTTCAACAAATAACCCGAAGCCCCCGCACAGATCGCATCAAACACATGTTGATTATCGTCAAACACGGTGAGCATTAGGATGGGTATATCTTTATCAACAGCGCGAACCTTTGCCACGGCTTCAATGCCGGTCATGCCAGGCATATCAATATCCATAAGTAGCAAATCAGGATGCTTTTCATTCAGATGGCTATTTACTTGAACGGGATTTTCATAGGCTCCGAGCAATTTCAGGTTGCTGTTCAAGCGCAACATAGACTGAATACTTTCGCTCAGTAGCTGATTGTCTTCATAGAGTAAAATAGAGTGCGGCATCATATCGAGCAGTAAATATCATCGTTACAACTATACAGCGGTATCGCATCATCATGCGATGGGTACTTTTAGGTGCACTTCCGTTCCGTTGCCGATAGCACTGCGCAGTTCAAGAGTTCCGTTTATCTCTTTTGCGCGTTCGCGCAAATTGCGCAGCCCATTTCCGGCCTTTATGGTTTGTTCGTCAAAGCCTTGGCCATTGTCTTTAATGGACATGATTAATGAATGATCTTGTTGGTGAAGATTGATTTCAATCTTGTCTGCTTGGCTATACTTGGCAGCATTGTTGATGGTTTCTTTATAGATCAGAAATAGATTTTTTCGTTGTTCCGCATTTAATGTAAAATGCTCCATACCATTGTCAGTAAACTGATACTCGATGTTTTTTAGTTCGAATATTTCTGAGGCAAACTCTCTCATGCGAATCAGAACCTGACTCATCGAATCATTCCGTGGGTTAATAGACCACACCATATCTCCCATGTCTTCCATCATTCGAGCCGACTGATCTCCAATTCGCTGCAGATAGCTTTGGGTGTTTCCATTTTTTTCTACAAGCGCCACCTGACTTAGAATGTTGATACTGGATAGGGCAGAGCCCATATCGTCATGCAAATCGCGGGCTATGTTGTTGCGCACTTTCTCAATTTCAAGTAGTCGTTTTGAGCGGTTCATCACACGATAGCGGTTGATCAACAGGATGGCAATAACTACGACTGAGATAAAGGCAATGGCAATAGACGTGATCAAAACTTTTTGTCTACTCAATGCAAGAGTTTTCAGTTCTTGGTCTTTTTTTAGCAAAGCAATTTCTTTTTCCTTCTTTACGGCATTGTATTCTTCTTCTAGTTTTTTTAGTTGTAAGATGACCTGGTTGCCTCTAATTGAATCGGTGAGTTGTTGGGCTTGCTTTAAGTTCTCATAAGCTTTTTCAAATTGTTTACGTGATGCATGCCATTTGGCCAAACCAAAATAGCCTTCAGCAGTAATATCAAGAGACCCTGTTTCTAGAGAGATTTTAATGTTTTGAAGAAGAATACTTTCTTCTCTTTTTTCTTTTTGCACATCATTTTGCAGGGCGACCAGATATGTTTTAATCCTTGAAACGAACGCACTGTCGCCAGCTTGCCGTGCCAACACCAGTGCCTCAGAAAAATTTTTGGTTGCTTCCTCGTTTTTTTTTGTCTGCTTTAACAATGAACCGATATTGAAAAGCAAGCGTAATTCTTCTATTGATAATTTCAGTTCTCTTGCGCGTACCAATGCTTTGTTGAAATAAAGCATAGAGAGATCAGCTTTATTGGTTTGTTGGTATACAATCCCCAAGTTCATCCAGGAGGTAAGAACCCCTCTGTTATCACCTAGCTCTTCTTTTAGCTTTTCAGATTGCAAAAAATATTTTTCCGCAGCGGTATATTGTTCAAGATCTAGATAGTCGTTTCCTAAACTATTCAAGCAAAAAGATTGCCCGCGCTTGTTCTTCACTTCTTCAAACAACGTGAGTGCTTTAAGATGGTAGTCAGCCGCATTTTTTAGGTCTTTTAAGTTTGAATAAGCATTACCAACATTAAGCAATTGCCCTGCAAAATCTGTCTTGTCGCCATTTTTTGATAAACGAAGCCCTTCTAAAAGATAAGGCAATGCTTCTTTGAATTTGCCTTGATTTTTGTAGAATAAACCTGCTGTGCTAAAATAGTTTGTGACTGCTTTCTTGTTAGTTACATCTTGAGCAAGTATTTTCATCAAATCAAGATAGTGCTGAGCACTATCTAAAAGACCCGTGATTTGGTGTACCCCAACTAATCCGGAATAGCCAGATGACAGCCCAAAATTTGTGGTTAGTGACTTTGCAAGAGCTACTTCTTGATAGAGATACGACTTGGCTTTGTTAATATCTTTGCGCATAAACTCAACACCGAGGCGGTGGAGTGCCTTGATTTCGTTGGTGTCGCGGGAGTGTTTTTCAATAAATTGCTGAAGGCTATCAATCACTTTGGTTTGCCCAAAGCAAATGTGGGGAGCCAACAGAATAGATAACAGCAGGGGGAGAGTTACCTTTTGCATTGCAAAAAGATACGCGTTATCTTCTTAACTCGCAACCGGCTAAGTCTCAGAAACTACTTTTTTCTGGGTTATGAAATTCAAATACGGCCAGTGACATGGCAATGCTGATCTCGTGAGTCGTAAAGCGTGTGCCAACGGATGCGTTGGTAGGCACTTCAAATACATAACCAATGCGGTACTCTTTGATATCCATTTGAGCCAAAAGCCCGAGCACATTGAAATTCCGTGTGAATAGTCCTAGTGTATAATTCTGCTCCAAATTCAAATTGAAATTAATATCTGCTGAAAGCGGTGCATTTGCCGTGGCGCGAAGTAAAACAGAAGGCTTTAATCGGATGCTTTCTGTTAGAAGTATTTGATAGGCACCCATCAAATAAAATGTTTGATTGTACACTTCTACCTGCTGTGCACCGCTGGGGTTGACAGTGACGGGCATCAGTCGAGGTGCCGAAAGGCCCAACATAAAACGATCGCTTTTCAACAGAATGCCGGCACCTAAATTAAATTTAGTTTCGTTAATCAAGCCGAACAATGGATCTCCGGCATCTTTCGGGTTCAGCCTCGCTGCATCATTTCGGTAGTTGATCAGGCCTGCCAGCAATCCAAATGACAACACCCGATCGTTGTTCAATTTGATTTTATACGCATACGAACTGCTCGCCTCGGTAATTTTAGTATCACCAATTTTGTCTTGCACAATGACAATGCCCGCACCCACTTTGTTTTGCACCAGCGAAGTGTGCGCGCTGAAGTTGAATGTAGTGGGGCTTCCATCAAAGCCCGCCCATTGCAAGCGATAACCTGCCACTACATTGAGTTTATCATTCGCACCGGTGTAAGCAGAGTTCAGCAATACCGGGTTGTTCAAATACTGTGAATAGAGCGGATCTTGTTGAGCCCGGCTAATCAGCGGAAGGGCTATCAGCAAGATAAGTTTCAAATATTTAGTTACGTTCAACATTTTACATGCTTTAGGTTATCTGCGCAACGAAAAGAAACCGGTTTTAGCAGGCAGCCCACTTCTAAAATCGATGCGGTAGAAATAGGTTCCTGCCGGAATAGCATCGCCACTGGTGCTGATGCCGCGAAAAGCAATACTCGCGTTGTCGTAGTTCTCTGCCTCATACACCACATCGCCCCAGCGATTAAAAATTCGCACGGTATTATTTTTGGCTTCTTCCAACAACGAAATGTATTCAATGAACAAAACCTCATTCAGACCATCGCCATTGGGCGAAAGCGCATTGTAAACAAAAACCTGTCCCGTCACATCAATCGTAATTTGTTGTTGAGAACAACTCACATTCAAGTCGCAAACTTGCAGTGTCACTGTTTCTTGTCCGGAAAAATTGACGTTCGCATAGTCAACCACCAACTCCTGGTTGGCATTGATGGTGGCTAGTGCACCACTCAGCGGAGGCGCTACAATTCGCAAGCTGGTGATGTCTAAATTATTGTTTGCATCGCTTAGCAATCCCGCCAAGGGTAAAATGATTTTACCGCCAATGGTGGTGCTCGCTTTCGCGGAAGCAATAACGGGTGGCTTATTGTTAGGATCTACGATCACCCCTCCGCCACACGGTTGCGAAGCGAAGCTAAACGTAGTCACATCAGATGCTTCGCTCGTGCAAGTACCATTGCCCACTGTTACCGAAAAGCTTCCGCTGGCGGTTACCAGTATTTGTTGTGTCAGCGCTCCATTACTCCAAGTGTATTGGCTAAATCCGGCAGGAGCCGAAAGTAAAAACGAAGCTCCCGAACACAGTGAAATCGTGCCGCTGGCATTCAGTGTAGGTTTTGAAATCGTGTTGATGATGGCCTTCACCTGTGTGCGACTGCTCTCGCACAACGTAGAGGGATCAAAAACGCTCACAAAATAATTGGTAGTAGTTGCCAACGAAGGTGTAGTAAACGAAGCCCCAGTGAAAAGCGAAGTGGTGGTAGAAGCATCTGCAAACCATTTGTAAACTTGAGTGCCGCTTGCTCCTGCTGTGGCTTGCAAGGTTACCGTTCCACTATTGCACCGACTTACATCAGCAGCCGTTGGTGCAGCCGGAGGCGTACACGCCAGAACAGTGAACGTTTGCGTTTCGGCTGAACTCCAAATGCCATTAGCATCTTTTACACGAAAGCCCAGTATGTGCTTGCCGCTGCTAATTCCAGAAGTGGCAATCGGAAAAATTTGATTGATGGTGGCAGCAGCCGGATTCACCGTAAGCGGTTTCCCGTTGTCTTCGCCCGGATCGCTGTCGATAAAATATTCTGCAGCTACAATGTCACCGGTAGTTGCGTTGATGGGCGAAATGTAAAATCCTCTGCTCTCAAAAATACCCCACTTTCCATCAGCGCGCTTGGCGCGAATGGTGAGGAAGTGAAAGCCCGAAGTTAATCCCGTCACAGGAATGGTAGCCGTAAACGAAGAGGTAGCTCCGACAGGAACAGGAATGGAAGTGCCACCTCCGTTTCCGGGATCAGCATCAAAAAAATATTCAGCTTGCGTGATATTCGCCACATCGGTGGTTGAAGCGGTCACATAAAATCCTCTGCTCTCAAATGCACCCCACTGCCCATTGGCTCCCTTTACACGAATTGCTAAAAAATGAAAGCCCGGTTGCAAGCCGTTGGCCGGAAGGCTCACGGTAAAATTTGACGTTGCACCTGCCGGTATGGACAGCGGAGTTGCATTTCCGTTTCCGGGATCGGAGTCGAAAAAATATTCTGCAGCCGCAATGTTTGAAGCGTTTGTAGTTGAAGCAGTAATGTAAAAACCGCGCGATTCAAACACGCCCCATTTTCCACTCGTGTCTTTCGTGCGAATGGCTAAAAAGTGAAAGCCCGATGCGAGCGATGCGGTGGGAACGCTTACCACAAAATTAACATTTGCCCCAGTTGAAACAGGAATATTCGTGCCGCTGCCAGCTCCAGGGTCTGCATCAAAAAAGTATTCAGCACGGGCAATGTTATTCGCATTGGATGTGGCGGCCGTAATATAAAATCCGCGACTCTCGAAAATACTCCATACGCCACCGGTTTCTTTTATGCGAATGCCTAGTTGATGAAATCCCTGACTCAACGATGCGGTGGGAATACTGGTAGTGAATGTTACATTTCCATTTGGAGTAATGGCAATTGCTGTTCCATTTCCCTTGCCGGGATCGGCATCGAAAAAATATTCGGCTTTGGTAATCGTTTGAGCCGCTACTTCAAAAGAAAAAAGAAAACAGGAAAAAAGCAGCAGCCTTTTCATAGACAGCTTCATCTTCTTATTACTGCTTGTATCTATCTTCATTTATCGTTCCTTTTACAATTACTCACCCTTGTGTGGAGGTTTTTTTTAATTGCTCTTGCGGGCTTCTACCGTCACGCTCAAGTTTCCACCGGGTGTAACCGTAGGTGTTGTAATGTTCATGCTGAAGATGCGTGGCAAGCGACTGCTCTTGCTGTTATCCCAATTCAGGCTTCCGGTTGCATCATAAAGCAGGCCGATGTCTTTGCCATCGCTTCCTGCATTATTGGCAAGGCCGCTGGCGATCGTGAAGTTTAAGTTAGGGCTACCACTGCCTGCATTGACACTGGCTTGATCTGTCATGGCCGGGTTTTGATTGGTAATATTTCCACCACCGTCCACATTACTATTCACCGCCCAAGGTGTGGCGTTGGATGTTGCATTAGAAGAATTTAATGTAATGTTGTTCGTAATGTTGTTCGTAAATGTGCTGAAGCTGACATTGCCGCCCACATTGGCCTGATTGAAAATGTTATTAGAGAAAGTCAGGAATCGGCAATTGGTGTTGAACATGACAACCGAACCCCCGCCACCATTATTGCTACTGGTAAACAGATTGTGATCGAAGCGTACGTTTACACTATTGGTAAGTGCATTTACCATATACCCTAAACAGCATACCGAAAAGAAGAAGTAATTATTTTGAAAAAGGATATTTTGATAAGTAGCAGTGTTGGTAAAGTTGAGGGTATTATAAAACACACATCCTTCAATCAGGTGACCAGTGGAGCCTAAATCCCACTGTAGCGGATTATTAAATTGACAACGAATCAGTCGAATGTTGTTTACACCAATATCGCCACCCACCTGAACTTGCGATGGATTGACCGTACCTGTAAATACCAGACCTTGCAACTCAGAGCCATCCGGGCTTCCTCCTGCCGGGGAATTACGTAGGGTCGCACCATTGACGATGGCCGTCAGCGGCAAATTTTTATCTGGCGACCAACCCGGTCCAATTACCGTTATTTTCTTATCGATAATTGTGAATGCGGCATACGTATTGGGACTGCCATACACATATACGGTATCGCTGTCGGCACTCGCATCAATGGCAGTTTGAATGGTGCTGAACTGACCGAGTGTAGAAGGATTGCTGCTCACCGTGCGCACCGTGCAAAAGGATATACTTGCAGTGAACATCGCACAGAAAATAAGAATGAGTTTTTTCATAATCAGGGCATTTAAATGGTAGGAATGACTTGTATAAAAGTAGGGTCGGCTGTACTTCCGCTCAATACCTGAATACCGTCAATTATTCATTAGAAAAAATACCTGATTACAGGTAGAAAGGATGATGGGCTGAACCCTTACTTTAGAAGGATGAATCAGATGATAAAGTATTTGGCAACAATCGGAATGGGGTTGATATGCCTTTCATCAATGGCACAATCATCCGCTTACCGCGATAGTTTATGGGCTATCGCCAATAAGCCACAACCCGATACGAACTCAGTAAACGCATTGAATCAATTGCAACTATACTTCTATGAACGCGGCCGCTTCGATTCAACTTTGCGCTATGCCTTGCAAGCCTTGCCGCTGGCGAACGCACTGGGTGGGGAAAAAAGTGTGGCCCGCATCACCTATCGACTCGGAATGACATACACCAACTTGCAGCAGTACGATAGTGCCAATCAGTGCCTGAGCAAAGCGCTTGCATCCGCTTTAGCTACCCATGATGAAAATCTCGAAGTGACGTGTTACAATGCTTTCGCCATTCTCAATAATTACAAATCCGATTACGCCAACTCCATAGAATTTTTGCTGAAGGCAATCCATAAGATCGAAGCATCCAATTCCACTCTGTTAAAAAATATGTTACCGCAAACCTATAACAGCTTAGCGTACAATTTTTCGAGTGAAAGACAATTTCAAAAAGCAATTGAATATGGCAAAAAAGGTTTGGCACTTAATCGTAGCCCGAAGGATGAACGCTTTCGAACGATGCTTTATCTCACCGTTTTTTATTCTTATCTAGAACAGCAGCAAGTTAAAATCAGCAAGGCATATCTTGATTCTGCTATTGCAATTAATCACACAATTGATAATCCAGCCATTGCTGCTATTGTTTCCAACAACGAGGGTTTGTATTACCAGCGGGTGAATGATTTTGAAAAGGCCGCACAAGCTTACCTAAAATCGTATCAGATCAATAAAGAAGGAGGCTACCGCTTGCTGCAAAGTGAAGCTGCGGACAATCTGTCTAATCTCTATTGGAAGTTAAAGAAATTTCAAGTGGCAGAACGCTACGCCACAGAGGGTAATAAAATCGGCAAAGAACTTAAACTGTATCAAGTTGTTGCGAGTACATTTGATGTATTAAAAAAAATTTCCTCACAAAAAGGAGATTTTAAAAGCGCATTATACTATTCGGAACAAAATAAAACGTATGCCGACAGCGCATTGAACGAACAAACAAGGAAGATTACGCTTTCGCTGGAATCGAAATACCAAAATGAAAAGAAAGAACAGGCCATTGCAGCTTTGTCGGCAGCTAACGCTCGAAATGAATTGGAGGTAGTAAAGCGAAATCGCTTACTGTCAATTGGCGGAATCGGTATGTCGGCAGCTCTGGTCATTTTGGGTTTATTCTATCGCAACTCCCGCCAGCGCAATGTGCTGGCCGAGAAGGAAAAGAATTTTCAGCAAGAGCAAATCAAATTTTTAGAACGGCAGCAACAAGTGGTTTCACTGCAAAGCATGGTGAATGGGCAGGAAGCCGAACGTACACGCATCGCCAAAGATTTACACGATGGCTTGGGCGGACTATTTTCTACGGTAAAAATGTATTTCAGCACACTTCAGCATGAAGCCCCCCAATTGAAAGAAAATGAATTATTCAAAAAGAGTTACACGCTGGTAGATACAGCTTCCGAAGAAGTGAGGCGCATTGCCCATAACATGATGCCCGAGGTATTGATGAAGCTGGGACTCACCAATGCACTGAAAGATTTGTGTGACCATGTCAGCGCAGGTAAGCTATTGCAAGTTTCATTAGAAGTGCATGGCATGAACAAACGCCTCAATGCGACTACTGAAATTATGTTATTTCGCATTGTGCAAGAGTTGCTAAATAACATTATTAAACATGCGAACGCCACGAAGGCCATCATTCAATTTGTGCGAGAGAATGAACGCCTGAGCGTAATTGTGGAAGACAATGGGCAAGGATTTGGCCTGCAAGAACCCGATGAAACCAAGCATGCAGGTATCGCCACCGTTCAAAGCAGGGTCAACTATCTAAATGGGAAGATGAGCATTGATTCCCAAACGAATGTAGGCACGACTGTGATGATGGATTTTTTAATAAAAGAGTAACAACTCTTAATAATGGTATTATTGTAAAATGGTGAAAATTTTAATCATAGATGATCATCCGCTGGTTTGCGATGGGATAAAGACCATGTTGAAAGATGAATCATCAATGAAAGTAGTGAATGCCAGCAAGACAGCTACCGAGGCGCTTTTCTTTTTAACAACTAACCAGCCTGATATTATTCTTTTAGATATTAGCCTGCCAGATATGAACGGGCTGGAGCTTTGTGAAAAAATTCGCACCATAAGTAAAACAGTAAAAATCATTGGTCTTACATCTACCAACGAAGCCGGCATTATTACCGGGCTATTGCAGCGTGGCGGCAATGGCTATCTGTTGAAAAACATGGAGCGCAATGAACTGATCGAAGCCATTCATACGGTGCTAAAGGAAAAAGTTTTTTTGAGCCGTGCCGCTAATGATAAAATATTAGAGCAATTTCAATCACGAACCGCGGCCGAAGAAACGTACTTGCTCACGCGAAGAGAAAAAGAAATCCTTCAACTCTTAGCAAACGGCCTTACGGGGCCGCAGATTTCCGAAAAATTGTTTCTTAGTCCACTCACCGTAGAAACTCACCGCAAAAATTTGTTTAAGAAATTTAAAGTGCATAGCATACAATTGTTGCTGAAAGTTGCCCGCGATAGCAGCTTAATTTAGAGATTATTTTCGTTGAAATTTTTTCAAAGGCAAAATTGAACCAAGTCAATTTTTTGTGCGATGTTCTTTCTACCTTCGCCCCATGGCCGAAAAAAAATTATTCCTGCTCGATGCGTACGCGTTAATCTATCGGGCTCATTTTGCTTTTACAAAAAATCCACGCATCAATTCCAAAGGAATTAACACCTCTGTGCCGTTTGGCTTTACCAATACGTTGCTCGAAGTCCTTCAGAAACAGAAGCCTACACATATTGCCGTAGCGTTTGATACTTCGGCTAAAACCTTCCGCGATGAAATTTTTTCTGAATACAAGGCTACCCGCCAGGAAACTCCGGAAGATATTCGCGCAGGCGTGCCCGTGGTGAAAGACATCATTCGCGGCTTCAACATTCCCATCCTTGAAATGGATGGTTACGAAGCTGACGATATTATTGGCACCATCGCAAAAAAAGCAGAGCGAGAAGGCTTCACGGTTTACATGATGACGCCCGACAAAGACTTTGGCCAATTGGTCACAGACAAAATTTTGCTCTATAAACCGGCATATATGGGCAACTCGGTAGACATTCTCGGCCCCAAAGAAGTTTGCGAAAAATGGGATATTGAAAATGTAGATCAGGTAATTGATATTCTTGGCCTGCAAGGTGATAGTTCTGATAATATTCCTGGCATACCGGGTGTTGGCCCTAAGACGGCTGCAGATTTATTGAAGCAGTATAAAAACGTTGAGAACATCATTGCGCATGCCAGTGAGTTGAAGGGCAAATTGAAAGAACGCGTTGAGCAATTTGGCGAGCAAGCCATTCTTTCCAAAAAGTTGGCCACCATCATTTTGGATGTGCCTGTCGAGTGGAACGAAAAAGACTTAGAATACACAGGGCCCGATGCTGAGAAACTGAAACCCATCATCGAAGAACTGGAATTCAAAACGATGGCTCCTCGCATCTTCGCGACAGGATCGGGAGCAACATCTGCTCCTGCCATCGCAGTAGTAAAACCAGCACAGCTCTCGATGTTTGGTGGCGATGAGCCCACCATTGCTCCGATGGAAGAGACTGAAAAGAAAGTACTGGACGCTGCTTCTGTCAACTACAAAAAAATAAATCACGATGAAGCGGTATTGCTGGCCGCGCAATTAAAAACACAAAAAGAGTTTTCATTTGATATTCTGACCGACCATGCCGAGCATTTTGATTTTGTAATCAAAGGCATGTTAATCTCTTATTTGGCAGGTGAAGCATTTGAAATCGATGAGAAATCCATTGTTGCTTTTCAAGAAGTGTTTGCCAATGAAGCCATCGGTAAAGTGGGGCATAATGTAAAACTACCTATTCTCGCTTTGAAAAAATCGGGTTTTGAAGTAAATGGTCATTTGTTTGACACCATGCTCGCACACTACTTGATTGAGCCGGAAGCTTCGCATGATTTAGGAATCATCTGTAATCAATATCTCGGATATCAACTTTCAGGTGAAACTGATGCGCATGCCCGTTACGAGCGCGTAGACCAAACAATGCAGCTCAAACAAAAACTTCAGAAAGAGTTGGAGAAGCGTGGCCACTCGCGTTTGATGCGCGATGTGGAAATGCCCTTGGTACATGTGCTGGCCGCGATGGAATTTGAGGGCGTTGCCCTAGACGAAACAGCATTAAAACAAATGTCAGAATCGCTGGAGAAGGACAGCAAAAAAGTGCAGCAAGAAATTTACGAAATAGCAGGTCAAGAATTTAACATCGGCTCGCCCAAGCAGTTGGGCGAAATTTTGTTCGATAAGCTGAAGCTGATGGACAAAACAAAAAAGACGAAGACGGGTCAATACGCCACGGGCGAAGAAGTGTTATCCAAACTGGCCGATGAACACGAAATAGCTAAAAAGATTTTGGACTATCGCGAATATGAAAAACTTCGCTCAACTTATGTGGACGCATTGCCAAAAATGCTCAGCAAGTTTGACCACCGCATTCATACGGATTATAGACAAGCCGTAGCGGCCACGGGTCGATTGAGTTCCAACAACCCCAATTTGCAGAACATTCCTATCCGTACCGAAAAAGGCAGACAAATTCGCGGTGCTTTCGTGCCACGCAGTAAAGATTTTCTTTTCATGTCTGCCGACTATTCGCAGATTGAATTGCGCATCGCGGCATCATTTGCCAAAGATGAAACGATGATTGAAGCCTTTCGCACAGGGCGCGACATCCACACCACCACGGCTGCGAAAGTTTTTAAAGTGGAGTTAGAAAAAGTAACGCCCGACATGAGGCGAAAGGCAAAAGAGGTGAACTTTGGAATTTTATATGGCAGCACTGCTTTTGGCTTAGCTCAAAACTTAAATATCTCTCGCACCGAAGCAGCCGAAATTATTGAATCGTACTTCAAAGAATTTTCGGCCATCAAGCGCTACATGGACGACAGCATCAATATGGCTCGTGAGAAGGAATATGTAGAAACCATATTAGGTAGACGCAGATATTTACGCGACATCAATTCGCGCAATATTTCTACGCGCGGTTTTGCCGAACGCAACGCCATCAACGCGCCTATTCAAGGAAGTGCAGCCGATATTATCAAAATTGCCATGATTAACATTCATCGCTGGCTGCAAAAAGAAAAATTGAAGTCTAAGATGATTTTGCAGGTTCACGATGAATTGGTTTTCGATTTGCATCATGACGAAATCGAAACTGTAAAACCCAAAATCAAAGAGTTGATGAAGTCGGCCGTAATTTTAGACGTGCCGATGGAGGTGGAAGTGGGTGTGGGGAAAAATTGGCTGGAGGCGCATTAATTTTTTGATAATTTTGCTTAGACATTTGTTTTTTGAAAGTGAAAATTAGAATCGTAAATTGGGTAAAGAGCTTTATAAGTCTCTTCTGAATTTTCTCCGAAAGAAAAGATTACAGGAGGTCATTTCAAAGAGCAGCCAATGATCCAGACGCTCTTCCAATCGCAGAAGAAGGAATGGAAGACTATCAAAATCAACTAAAGGACTAGATTCAAATCTTTGCTCTAGATTTCCGCAAACGTTGTAATTGCATCTGCATCAGAAAATGTTACATCTTCCAGCCGTAATTTATCAACAGCCGTATCTTTGCAAAATAATAAACTGAAAATGAACCCAACGCAAATTCTTGGTCTATCTGCTGGCGCATTCACCACTATTGCATTTCTTCCGCAAGTTATAAAAACATGGAAGAGTCAATCTGCAAAAGATTTATCACTCGGCATGTTTTCTTTATTTTGCCTTGGTGTGGCGATGTGGTTAGTCTATGGAATTTTGGTAAAGGATATTCCCGTTATTGCGGCTAATTTGCTTACGCTGATTTTAGCATCAATACTCTTGTTTTTCAAGTTGAGGTTTAAGAATTAGACCATGTATGAGTGTTATAACTAGAACAAACTCAACATCCCGCCTTTCCTGAACTTCGTCAAATCATAAACGGGCATTGCTTTGCCAGCAAAGTATTTCTTCTTGGAAGAGCGAAATAATTGATGAATTGCATCAGCAATGTTTCCATCTCCACGCATGCGTCTACCAAACTGCGAATCGTTTATGTTTCCATCGTGCAGTGAACAGATTTGATTCCATACTTTCTCAAATCGATCTGGAAAATTTTTTCGGAGCCAGTCTTCAAAAATTTTTCCAAGAGATCCATTCAATCGCACAATCGTCATACCCGCATTGAGAGCCCCGTGTTCTGATGCCGCTTTCAATATCGCTGGTATTTCGTGGTGATTTAATCCGGGAATGATGGGCGCGTTCATAATGCCAACGGGTATGTTCGCTTTAGCAAGAGTCTCCACTGTTTTTAATCTTTTAACTGAACTTGCCGTGCGTGGCTCTAGTGTTCTACGTAACTCTTCATCAAGCGTAGTAATGGAAATATAAACATGCACTAAATTATCTGATGCCAAATCTTGCAAGATATCTAAGTCGCGAAGCACCAAGCTGTTTTTTGAAATGATGCTAACAGGGTGCCGATATTGCGCAAGTACCTTCAGCATAGCGCGGGTGATCTCGAACTTTTTTTCTTGTGGCTGGTAGCAATCGGTGTTACCGCTCAGCATAATGGGCACTGCGTTCCATGTTGGCTTTGCTAATTCTTGTTCAAGAAGTCGGGCGGCATTTTGCTTTACAATAATTTTGCTTTCGAAATCTAAGCCTGCGCTAAAGCCATAATACTCGTGTGTGTTGCGTGCATAACAATAAATGCAACCATGCTCGCAGCCCTGATATGGATTCATCGAGTAGCCAAAGCCCAAGTCGGGGCTATCAACTCGGTTCAGAATTTTTTTTGGGCTTTCATGAAAAATTTGAGTCTTTGGGTTTTCTAGCAGTGGCTCATCCAACCCTTCGATATGATCGGTGACATAGTGCGACTTTAGAAATCTGTTTTCGCTTTTTATCTGTGCACCACGCCCTTTGAAGTAATCATCTTCCATCAAATAAAAATACTAAAATATTTAGTATTTCAAGGCATTGAAGATTAAAATCTGCCAAATTAGATTAAAGGACCTATTTTAGTTTACTATTGACTATCAATAGTAAATAGTAAAAACTAGTTTAATGCAAACCCAATTACAGTATGTCTCAACGCCATTAATAGAATTAAGGTCTCCTTTACTCAGTACATCTAAGCTGAAATTATTAGTCAAGCGCGAAGACCTTAATCACCCATCTGTATCGGGCAATAAATGGTGGAAGTTGAAATACAATTTAGAAGTAGCGCAACAGTTAGGCCACCACACCCTCCTGACTTTTGGGGGTGCTTACTCAAATCACATTTTTGCTACCGCTGCCGCGGGACGAGAGCTAGGATTAAAAACCATTGGCATCATTAGAGGCGAAGAAACCCTACCATTAAATCATACACTCGCTTTCGCGGAAAGCTGTGGAATGAAATTACATTACGTTTCGCGCGAAGCATATAGAAAAAAAACGGAAAAGGATTTTTTAGCAAAGCTTAATGATCAGTATGGAGATTTTTATTTAATCCCAGAAGGAGGAACAAACGAATTGGCCATTAAAGGCTGCGCGGAGTTTGCTAATCAACTAAGCAAAGAAGTTGACTTTGATTATTTGTGTTTGCCGATCGGCACTGGAGGAACAATGGCTGGGATGATTAAAGGTATCGATCCATCAAAAAAAATCATAGGGTTTTCTTCGTTGAAAGGAGGAGGATTTTTGAAAGAAGAAATAGAAAAAATCACCTCAGTAGAAAAAACAAACTGGTCTATCAATATCGATTATCATTTTGGAGGCTATGGAAAAACTACTCGGGAATTGATGACATTTATCGAAGACATGAAAATGAATTATCAACTTCCGTTGGATCAGGTTTACACGGTCAAAATGATGATGGGAATTTTTGATTTAACTAGACAAGGTTACTTTAAGCTGGGGTCAACGGTTCTGATATTGCATACAGGTGGCTTGCAAGGGACAAGATTTATGAAATAGTTTATCTTTATGTTTTAAATGCTGTATGAAACGACTAGCTATTCTTTGTTTTGCAATCATTGTTCAACTAAGTGCGCAGGCTACGCATATTCGATGCGGGTATATTTCGTTAAAAAAAATAAACGGTCTCACGTATGCCGTTACGTTAACAGTATACACAAATACCGGCTCTCAAGTAAGATTTGATGGAGGAGCATTGCGTTTTGGTGATGGGATAACCCACACTACGCCTCGGGTTGAAAACACGATACTACCGATTTATCCAAGTGTTGGGATAGTAGAATATTCCATTGAGCACACTTTTCCAAAAAATGGAGAATACACGATCTCTTATTGGGAACGAAACTTAGCTGCAGGAATTATTAATATAAACGGTTCAGTCAATACTCCTTTTTATATGCAGCTAAAGACGACCCTAATTGCAGAAGAAGATTCGTCAACACCAGAGTTCCTAACTCATCCAATTTTAAAAAGTAGTACTAGCCAGTTATACTCTTTTTCGAATGCTGCATTTGAAACGCAAGGTGGTTACTTAAGGTATGATCTTGGTCTTGTATACAGAGACAAAAATATTCTCGCCCCTGGATTACGAATTCCTAAGAGTCTCGCAGTCAATTATTACAATGGGACGGTAACATGGGATAACAAGCTGGAAGATGACATGGTGTATGTTGGAGAATACTTATTCGCATTGAATATCTATCAATTTGATGCAACAGGTAAGTTGATCAATACAATTCAACGAACATTTCAGATTATCTTAGAAGATCGGGAGGGAGGAATTCAAATTTCAAACCCCATCCAAGACCTCAATGGAAAAATATTTGTTGAGAACGGGGAAACCAAAACGGTTAAACTAATAATGTCTAGTGATGCTTCCGAGAAAGATTGGAGTCTTGTCAGCCATCCAGCCATTGAGAAAAACATTGACTTTGTTCAATACAATTCAATCGTGGATTCTAAACAAGTAAGAGTGGCTGATATTACGCTTATCTCTTCCCCGGAAATCATCCGAAATGAGCCGTATGTAATTGCTCTCAGAGCCAAGTCAGGCCCAGATTTTAATCCCGTTTACCAGGATGTTAGCTTTCTTTTCTTTACCAAAGATATCGTTCTTCCGCCCAAACCGGATCCAAAACCAGATCCATTTATTGCCTCGAAATCTGAGACTCTTGTAGCTTACCCAAATCCATTTAAAGACTACCTCTTTTTTACGAAATTACCGGAAGATAGCAATCGTCAAACTCAACTCTACAATCAACTCGGGGATAATGTAATGAGCACCACCGAATCAACGATCGATACCTCTTCTCTTCCTACTGGTTTTTATATTTTAAGATTTGGAACGATCACAACGAAACTGATCAAGCATTGAATTGCCGATTTTACCGATGTATACTTTGTTGAAGAAAAAGTAGATATTTTTACAAGTAGAAGGGATAAAATCTATGAATAGGCTTCTCGTTTTTGGGTTTGCATGGGTAGCATTCTTTAGTGCTCAGGCAACCCATTTAAGGTGTGGCTATATTTCAATCAAGAAAGTTAATGGCCTAACTTATACAATAAAGATAACAGTATATACCTATCTAGGTTCTCCTGTTAGGTTTGAGAGCGGCACTTTATCCTTTGGAGATGGAACTACTCATACTACAACACGGGTGGAGAATACTGTACTACCTGGTTATGTTGGAGTAGGTATTGTTGAGTATTCAATAGACCATAAATTCCCTTCAAGCAATATCTATACGATTAGTTATAGTGAGCCTAACTTAAAGCAAGGAATACTTAATATGACTAACTCCGTTAACGCTAAATTTTATATTCAACTAACAACCAATTTAAATGCTGATGAAGATTGCTCTACTCCAGAGTTTCTTACTCATCCCATTTTAGAGAATACCATCAACCAATCCTATGCTTTTTCAAATGCAGGCTCTGCAACTAATGGAGGTTATCTGCGGTATCAGTTAGGCATAGTATTACAAGCTAGCGGGATTCTAGTCAATAACTTAAAAATCCCTAAAAGCCTTGCGGTTAATTATTATAACGGACTAGTAACTTGGGATAACTGGCTCGAAGAAGGACAACCCTTCCCCTACTTGGGAGATTATTTATTTTCCGTAGACATTTATCAATACAATCCGAGTGGAAAACTTATTAATGTCATTCAACGAACTTTTCAGATCATTTTAAATGATGCTGATTCAAAGATTGAAATCATCAATCCAATAGCAGATACGAATGGTAAAGTATTTGTAGAGAGCGGAAAATCAAGAGCCATTAAGGTGCTTTTAGAAAGTGATGCAACAAAAACATGGGCACTCAACCACGATCCTAAAATCGCTTCTAATATAAATTTTACGCAATACGACTCAACAGTAAATTCTAAGCAAGTTAGGGTTGCATCCATCAAACTAAATTCAACGCCTCAAATCGTTCGCGATGAGCCATATTCTATTGTACTCAGAGCGAGCGGGGTGTATTCTGGAAGCCCTATAAATTACAAAGATGTTGGGTTTCTCTTTTTTACTAAAGACATTGATCTTCCTGTTCCTGTGATTACCCAAACCAACGAACGGAAAGATGTAAGAACAGAAGTATATCCTAACCCGTTTTCAAATTCGCTGAATGTGAACATCAAAAATGAATCAGAGCCTAATGCAGTAGGTTTTGTTTTCAACACATTAGGTGAGGTGGTTCTTATATCTGAATTAAATAGCAACTCGGTTTTAGATACCAGATCATTGCCTGCTGGCATCTATTTCTTGCAGGTTGGTAATTCTATAACGAGGGTTATTAAGAACTAATACTTTTTGGAATTGCGAACTTCTTACGCCTCTACCCTAGCTCTGCGCAATTGAAAGTTTTGCCCTAAGTAAACTTTACGCACTAGCGGATCATCGGCCAGTTCTTGTGCCGTGCCAGCTTTGAATAATTTTCCTTCTACCATTAAATAGGCACGGTCGGTAATGGCAAGCGTTTCATCCACATTATGATCGCTAATCAGGATGCCTATGTTTTTCTTTTTCAGTTTCGCTACAATGCCTTGAATTTCTTCTACTGCAATCGGATCTACTCCCGCAAAGGGTTCGTCTAGCAATACAAAGCTGGGATCTACGGCCAAGGCCCGGGCTATTTCGGTCCTTCTCCTTTCTCCGCCCGATAGCACCATGCCTAAATTTTTGCGCACGTGTGTCAGGCTAAACTCTTCGAGTAACGATTCCACTTTTTCTTTACGAGCAGCTTTGGACATCTCTCGCATTTCGAGGGGGGCTAAAATATTTTCTTCTACCGATAGCGATCTGAACACCGATGCTTCTTGTGCCAAATATCCGATGCCCCTTTTGGCGCGTTGGTACATCGGTAAGTCGGTAATGTTTTCCTGATCTAAAAAGATGTTCCCTTCGTTGGGTTTAATCAACCCAACGGTCATATAAAAAGTAGTAGTCTTACCTGCTCCGTTTGGACCAAGTAATCCAACTATTTCGCCTTGCCCAACTTGCACAGATACGTTATTTACGACTATGCGCTTTTTATATTTCTTTACTAAACTTTCGGCTCTTAAAATCATATCAATCGAATGTCAAATCTTTTATGCGAAGTTGCAATGAGGTGTTTCCGTTGTAGGTATTCTCTTCCAGGGTATAAGCCATTTTAAACGAATCGCCATTGGCCAATCTATTGTAATGCTCAATCATATCAAAGCCCACGGCATAGAAGGTGGTTTCGTTTTCTGCCTGACCGGCCACAAATCGCAGATGGCGATCTTTAAAACTCGATAATGAATTTACGGCTGTTACGTTGGAAGATTCAAAAACAGGCCGTTGATTTTCTGGCCCGAATGGCCCTAATTGCTTTAGCACCGTGTTGAACTTGCCCGTCATCGAATCGAAATTGATGGGCGTATCAATTTCTACCACGGGCGTTTGCATATCTTCGGTTATGGTTCTTGCCACCACTTCTTCAAAGCGTTGTTCAAAAGCTGGCAAGTTATTTTTTTCGAGTGTTAGCCCTGCTGCATACTTATGGCCACCAAATTTTTCTAATAGATCGCTGCACGAATTTAGGGCTTCGTACAAATCAAAATCTTTTACGCTGCGTGCAGAGCCGGTAATTTTGTCGTTCGATTCGGTGAGGATCACTGTGGGGCGATAATATTTTTCTACACACCTAGCAGCAACTATGCCAATTACACCTTTGTGCCACGTGTTTTTGAAAAGAACAGTCGATTTTCTTTTTTGCAAAGAGGCATCTCCCTCAATCATTGCAATGGCTTCTTCGGTAATACTTAAATCAAATTCGCGCCTTAAATCATTTTTTAGATTTACTTTTTCGGCACAAGCAAAAGCCTCGGCTTCTGATTTTGCTATCAGTAGTTCTACGGCCGCGCGCGCATGCGCCACACGGCCAGCTGCATTTATACGAGGCCCAAGCGTAAATACAATAGCCGAAATATCGAGATCGGTTTTAATGGCGGCAATTTCTTTTAGGGCTTTTAATCCCGGCAACGGGTTTTGATTTAATTTTTTAATCCCGAAGTGAGCCAACACTCTATTCTCATCTGTAACCGGAACGATGTCTGAGGCGATGCTCACGGCCACTAAGTCTAAGTACTGATAGATATCTTCTTTGTTACCAAATTTTTGAGCGTACGCTTGTATCAACTTAAACCCAAGGCCGCAGCCGCTCAGTTCTTTAAACGGATAGCTACAATCGCTACGTTTTGGATCTAGCACAGCTACTGCATGTGGGATGGAAGCTCCTGGAAGGTGATGATCGCAAATAATGAAATCAATATTTTTAGAAGTGGCCAGCGTAACAGCGTCAATTGCTTTTACTCCAAGGTCGAGGGCAATGATTAAACTAAAACCATTTTCTTCGGCCCACTTAATTCCAACTTCAGAAACTCCGTAGCCTTCGGCATAGCGATCGGGAATGTAAAAATCGCAATGGGGATAAAAACTTTTCAGGTAACTATAAACCAATGCTACTGCGGTAGTACCATCCACATCGTAATCTCCGTAGATGAGTATTTTTTCGTTTGCATTAATGGCTCGCTTTAGTCTATCAACTGCACTCGCCATGTCCTTCAGGGCAAACGGATCGTGCAAGTGTTCGAGCGATGGGCGAAAAAATCTTTTGGCCGACTCGAACGAGTCAACTCCGCGTTGCAATAGAATGGTGGCGATGTGACTAGTTACGTTGATGCTTTTACTGAGTTCGTCAACTTGCGCAAAGCTTGGAAGTGGTTTGTAGATCCATCTTTTTCGCATAGTCAATTTTTTTCGAGCGAGATGATTCCTGTCTTTCCTGCGGTTCCGTTTTGCCCGGGCTGCCCGCGTGTTCCATTTTTTCCATCCAGCTTGGGGCCTAAGCCGGCATAGCCTCCGCTACCAAAATCGCCAGCAGAGCCAGCAAAGCCGCCATAGGTTTTTAAGAATAATTGGTGGTTTTGTAGCAGGTACAAGTCTGAACAATTTTTACAGCTAACAACCATTTTTCCTCCATTTCCTCCATTACTTCCGTTGCCACCATTTCCTCCTTTGCCGCCATTTCCACCTCGGCATACGCGCGTGCCTGCACCACCATCTCCACCTTTGCCGCCTCTTCCGCCATCGGCCCCGTCTCCACCGTTTAGATCAATGGTAAGCGTACCATTTATTTTTAGTGAGCCAATGTAAAGCGATAAATTTATCCCATCTTTTCCGTTGGTGCCATTTGCCCCGTTGGTGCCATCGCCCCCCGCGCTGCATGGTGCATTTTGCCGATTGCCTGCTTGCCCCATAGTTCCTTTAGTTCCTTTTTGTCCTCTGCCATCAATGACGCAACCTTTGCCAACAATCAATACCTTGGCGTTGATGACGTTTTCTTTGATGGATGGATTGAGGTAAATGCGTGAGGAGTCTCGCATGATGAGCGTATCGACTACTAAAATATCTGACCCTGTAATTTTGAAAGATTGCTTCGCTGATAGTTCTAATTTTTCAAGTCGAATTTGAGCACTAACAGCGAGCGAAAAAAGCGATAGTACGATAAGTGATAAAGTTCGCATCAGCACAAAAATAACGATCTAAAACTAACTTGACGCCAACAAAAAAGAAAGGCAGCTTTATGGCTGCCTTTTCTAGTTAAAATTTTTTAGAGATGCCTAAAAGAAGTTATTTTTTTTCGGCTTTATCAGCCACTACTCCTTCTAATACATCTTTGATTTCTACGCGTTGGCCATCTTTAAACGGAACGATCCATGCATCTTTCACGCCCATGTCGCGCATGTATTTTTTAAATTTGTCGGCTTCCCAATAATCGCGAAAAACACCGATGGTGTATTTCTGCTCGCCTTTGTCGGTTGCTTCACCGCCAAAATTTGGGTTGTTATCAAAATACTTTGCGAGATCTTTATTTTTGAACGCTCCGATTTGTACTTTAAATACTACACCCTTTGAAAAATCCATGGGGTTGATGGGGGGTGCTTCTTTCAATTGCGCTAACTCTGCTTTGGTAGAGGTAAGCTCGCTTCGCATCTTAGAAATTTGATCTTCGAGTTCGGCAATCTTGGCGCTTTTATCACTTACTTGGCTGTTGAGTGAACTGACTTGACCTTTTAATGCACTGTTGTCGTTTTCTACAACTTGCTTGGTTTCAACCAAGGTTTTTAGGTTAGCCGGGTTTTTGGCAAATTCTTTGGCCTTCTTTTTCCATTCTTTCTTCTCTTTTTTAGAGAGTTGAGCGAAAACTTGGATGCCGGAAAAAATCAAAGCCAGGCAGAGGAACAATACTCTAGTTTTCATAATAGGTAGTTTATTTGTAAGGATAAAAGTAGTAAATATTTGTGAAATGGTTGATAGAGCCATTTTCATGCTTGCTTGAAAGAATTGGTAAACAAGGGATGGTGATTAGGATCATTTATAGTCAATTTTATCTCTGCCACCTGCCTTCATCATTTTTGCAAAGTCATTATTCTTTGACTTGAGCGGTTAAAAAAACCAGTTGGCATACAAATGTCGCCTGAATGACGGCCTGAAAATTTAGTGGTACTTTTGAATGCCGATAGCTTTGCATGCAAAAAACACTCAAAGAAATGACTGCTTCCTGGCTTCGGGACGGAAGGCTATCGAAGGGACTTACCCAAAGGGAACTCTCCGAACGATCGCATATCAGCACCCGCTCTATTCAACGGATTGAAAACGGTGAGCTTGTTCCGCGCAGCCACACGTTAAAAACACTGGCGGAAATTCTAGACCTCTCTTTTGAAGACTTTATGAAGTCTACACAAGAACAAGATTTTACCATCCCCCAAGTGGGATCATATAGGCTTACGCGGCCGCAGCGGATGGTGCTCTCTGTTGGTATCTGCCTGATTATTTTGATGCTCAGCTTGGCCTATGTTGTACAATCGCCCAACTTTCCTGAGACCACTTTCGAGTTATTGGTTTTCTTAAGTATAACGCTTGCGCTTATTACAGTTATACTTTTTTTGCTGTGGCGTAAAAACGCCTGACCTCACATTCTAAATTACAAATTTTTATGGTTGGTATTTTAATTCAATTGGCGTTGTCGTGGCTATTGGTTTGGTTTTTTGATAGAAGCAATCTATCAGTATTGGGATTAGTGCCCACAAAAGTGAGACTGCAACATTTTGTAATCTTCTTTTTGATTGCCACATCATTTAGTGCTTCCGGGTTTGGGCTTAAAATGTGGATTGGCCAACAGCGATGGCAGTTAAATCCCGCATGGAGTTTAGACCTTATTGCGGATGGCGTCTGGTTCAACATTAAATCAGTTTTGTACGAAGAACTTATTTTTCGCGGAGCGTTGTTTTACATTCTCATTAAAAAGCTTGGCGCCACCAAAGCCATTTGGATTTCGTCAACGGCCTTTGGCATGTACCATTGGTTTTCGCAAGGCTCGTTAGGGAACCCGATGGGTATGCTGATAACGTTTTTGGTTACGGGAGCAATGGGCTTGGTGCTGGCGTATGGATACACAAAAACCCAATCGCTCTATATTCCAATTGCCATTCACTTTGGTTGGAATGTGGTTCAGCAAGTGGTGTTTTCAAACGGGCCGATAGGCAAGCGGTTATTAATTGAAGTGCTGCCTCAATCCGAAGTAACTGTTTCTTACTTTAGTTTTTTCTTTATGCAGTTATTTCCGATTGTGGGGGTGTTGGTGGTGTGTGCCTTTGTGATACGGTGTTTAAAGTCCTAAGTATAGGATGATCTTTTACACCATACAGCACTAGTTCTCACTTATACCTCTTACCTTTCTTCACCACCATCTTCACATCCTGCAGCAAATCAATATGGCGAAGCACATCGCCTTTCACTGCTATGATGTCGGCATACTTGCCTTCGCTTACGGTGCCAAAATCTTTGTCAACGCCCATCGCCACCGATGGCCAATATGTTGCAGCGCGAATGGTGTACATCGGATCAAAACCAAACTTGTTCACCCACACATCCAATTCGTTCCATGTGCTCTGGCTATGAAACTTCATGGGGATGCCACTATCGGTTCCGATTAGCAAAACCACTCCGGCTTCTTTCAGTTGCTTCACTTTGCGTTCCAGGGTTGGCTTGCGAATGGGGTTCAGTTGAAAGTAACTTAACTGTCCGGGTTTGGCGATGGATTGTTTGATGTCTTTAATAATCGTATCGGGTAAATCTAAGTGCCACGAAGTATTGTCGAGGTGCTCTGGGTTGTCGCGCACATTTTCAAAGTTGTAGAGCCCCTCTACGGTGGGCGTCCAAAAAAGTGGACCGAGGCTCATCTTCGCGGTGCGCTCTTTAATCATCGCCATAATGTCGTCCGGATATTCTGGTGCCGCTGCCAAACCGGTGTGTTCAAAACAATCTACCCCTGCCTTCATACCTCTGCGGATTTCTTCGGGACGATGAGAATGCCCTACCACCTTCAGTTTATTCTTGTGTGCTTCGTCTACCACCGCCATCACCTCCTCCATGGTCATGTCGTCTTGATCTATAAGTTTGATACAATTCACTCCCGCTTTTGCCAGTTGCTGCACTTTGGCTCGCGCATCGGCTACGCCATTCACACCCCAGCGAAAAGCCTCTGTGCCTGGGTAAGGAGCGTGTTGTATAAATGGCCCGCTCATGTACATCGTGGGGCCTGGTAGTTCTCCTTTGTTAATACGATCTCGCACCGACAAACTGGCCTCCAATGGGCCACCTAAATCGCGCGCGCTTGTCACTCCCCCCATTAGTAATTGATGGGCAGATGCAGGCATGATAATATCTTTTGCCGCCTTCAAATATTTTTTGTCCCAATGCGTGTAGTTGCTGTGTCCATTGATGTAGAGGTGCACGTGCATGTCCCACAGGCCGGGCATCACGCTCATGCCTTCGGTGGAAATGACCTCGGCATTTTTCGGAATTTCAATGTTGCCCACGGTGCCAATGGCTTTGATGCGCTCGCCTTCAATGATGATGACGGAATTCAACAAGGGCTTTCCGCCATAGCCATCGATGAGTGTGCCGCCCACCAGGGCTTTGGTTTGAGCGTGTGAATGAAACGGAACAGCAAGCAGAAAGAGGAACAATAACTTTCTCATAATAGTAAGCGAGTTTAGGAGGAGAGAAAGGTAGCGAAAAAAATACTTGCCACGAAGGCATAAAGACACGAAGTAAATTTTCTTAGTGGTGATACGTCCTTTGATTTTTGCGCATCCCCCTCGTTAAAGCACGAAATTGAAAAAACGTTTAGATGACTTCTTCAAATCTTCTAGTCGTATATTCGCTACATGAATGCAAACTCCATCATACAAGCCTCTATTGATTTTGTTGATTCTAGACTGTCGGCATTGTCCGATGATTGCAAAAAGGACTTTGCACAAAGGCTTCGGCTCGAGTCGCAACCGGCCAATACCACATTAGTGAAAGAAGGCGAATTTTCTGACAAGCTGTTTTTCATCTATGCGGGCTGCGTGCGCGCCTACTATGTAAAGGACGCTAAAAACATAACTGATTGGTTTGGATTCGAAAATGATTTTATCTGTGCCATCAACAGTTACTTTCTTAATATTCCCAGTCCCCATTATATTGAAACCATAGAACCAGCCACGCTACTAATCATCAATCGCCATGACGTAAACTATTTATGCGACACCTATCACGATTTCGACCGGTTCGGCCGACTGGCCGTTACTCAAACCATGTTGCAATTGCAACAACGCGTTGTCTCTCTCCAGTTTGAATCAGCTCAACAGAGGTATGAAACTTTAACAAAATTACGGCCCGATATCACGCAACGTGTTCCTCTCGGCCACATCGCTTCGTACTTGGGTATGACATTAGAAACGCTTAGCCGTGCTCGGCAACCCCGAAAACCGAATTTGATTTAAATCAAATGGCATTGCTGGATTTTGCCTCATCTTTCAAAAAAAATAAGTTATGAATGCGGCTTTACTTGCAGCAAACGCGTTGGTGCTACTTACGTTTATCGCGCACACTTTTTGGGGCGACAAAGAATACAAAATACTTGAGCCCGTAAATGGAAGCACTGACCATCGGGAAAAATGGACGATGGGGCGAGGTGCTTTTCATATCGTATCCGCTGATTTTTTACTGGCCTTTATCGGACTAACACTCACCAACTTTACAGAATACGTAAAAGAGAAATCGCTCATCTTGACCTTGCTGTCTATTTACTTCTTTGCTTATGGATTAGCGTTTTTATTAACGCTTATCATCTCTAAAAAATTTAAAAATAGCTTTTTTAAATTAGGGCAATGGTTGCTTTTGTTTGCCATTGCAGGTTTGATCTATTGGGGAAGAGAATGAAAGAAATACGTATTCACAAAATTCATTTTGCCAGTGGCCTGACGCTTTCCGTCTTCATTGGCCTTCATTTGATGAACCATTTGGCAAGTATCGCGGGTTCGGAACGGCATATTGAGCTGATGAAAATGTTGCGCAACTTTTATCGGACACCAATCATTGAGTTTCTACTTTTTGCGGCCGTGCTGGTGCAGATATTTTCTGGTATACGGCTTTTTCTATTGAAAAGAAAAACCAACAAGGTTGGATTTGAGCTTTTACACATCTACACGGGCTTATATCTCGCTGCCTTTTTGGTTATTCATGTAAGCGCAGTTCTTGCTGGAAGGTTTATTCTTCACCTTGATACAAATTTTTACTTTGGTGCTGCAGGTCTAAATTTTTTTCCTGTCAACTTGTTTTTTATTCCTTACTATGGTCTTGCTATTCTTTCCTTTTTCGGTCATATCGCAGCTATCCATCATTGTAAAATGAAAAACGCTATATGGGGATTATCGGCTGATGGGCAATCCAAAACTATTTTGATTTTGGGGGCATTGGTGATGCTACTCATTCTTTATGGAATGACCAACGGATTTATGGGAGTCACCATACCTGAAGAATACAGACTTTATTGAAGTATCACTTATGAAAGTTATCAATGTCCACCAGCGAATCATTCATCAACCCAAATCGGCTGTAGTGGAATTATTCAATACATTGGCCTCTAAAAATGATTTGATGTTAGCCACCAACAAATGGCCAGCTATGAAGTTAGATAATGGGCTCACAGTGGGTTCCAAAGGAGGGCACGGGCCGATTCGTTACACAGTAGAAGCGTACTCATCTGGAGAGTTTATTCAGTTTCGATTTTCGAAGCCTCGGGGGTTTCATGGTTTTCATCGTTTTGACATTGTTGCATTGGATATTCACACAACTGAAATCAGACACGTCATCGACATGCATACTTCCGGGTTTGCTTTGCTAACATGGCCGTTGGTCATCCGGTGGCTACATGATGCGCTGATAGAAGATGCGTTTGACAAAACGGAAAATCACTTTCTATCACAAAAAAAAGTGACCTCTTGGAGTGCTTGGGTAAAATTTCTTCGATGGCTTTTGAAATAGGCCTTCAGTTGACTTTTAAATTCTCAAATGCCTTCATACGGCATCCGTTTTTTTTGTGCTCCTCACTTCTAATGTTGGTCTTCCATTTCTTCAAGTATGTTGCTTCCTAACTTAAAGGCCTTGGAGGTGTAGGGCGCCTGTTTCCTTGTCCAAAGGATTTTTTAAGTATGATCCCCTGCTTTTGCAAGTGGCGACAAAGAAACGAGTGTTGATTGATTAACTTTGATGTGCTATGAAAAACACAAAAATCCTGCTTCCATTCTTGTTCATGCTCTTCATATCTTTAGGGAGTATAAGTCAATCACGTACCAAAGTTGTGTTGCTAGGTACTGGTACACCCAATGCAGATCCTGATCGCTTTGGCCCCTCGGTAGCGATAGTCGTCAACAATATTCCATACGTTATTGACTGTGGACCCGGTGTGGTGCGAAGAGCCGCTGCCGCTTTCAAGAAAGGGGTGAAGGGACTGAATCCAACTCTATTGAATAGGCTTTTCATTACTCATTTACATTCTGATCACACCTCAGGCTATCCAGATTTTTTATTGACGCCCGCAGTACTCGAAAGGAAAGGGCCGTTGCACGTTTATGGACCAACTGGAACAAAGTCGTTGAACGATCATATCGTTCAAGCCTATGCGCCCGACTTTAATATTCGCATTTTTGGTTTAGAGAAAGGTGATTCATCTTCCTATAAAACAATTGTCATGGAGATTAGAGAAGGAATCATTTACAAAGATTCCTTGGTCACAGTGGAGGCATTCAAAGTGGAGCACGGGGGTTGGCCCGAAGCGTATGGGTTTCATTTTATTACTCCAGACAGGCGCATCGTTATTTCAGGAGATTGCACGTGGAGTGCGAGATTGATTGAGGTAGCCAAGAACTGCGATGTGTTGGTTCATGAAGTGTATTCCGTAGATGGCTGGTCGCGAAGGCCACCGAAATGGCAAACGTACCACAAGAACTTTCATACTTCTACTTTGCAATTGGCCGATATAGCTACAAAGGCTCAACCCAAATTGGTAATTCTCTACCATCAGCTCATTTGGGATTCTACCGAAGAAAAATTGTTAAAAGAAGTTACAGATCACTACAAAGGCAAGGTCGTTTCGGGAAAAGACTTGGATGTTTTTGAGTAAGTCATTAGTTCAATATTCTTTCTTCAATCTTCCCCGTCTTCTTATTTTTCAAAATTAATTTCTTCGCACCATAGTGCGTCATCTCTTCTTTCACCAGGTAATGCTCTGCATCGTACTCGGTGAGGTGGGCATCTTTGGTTACGCCTACGCGACCGCGCCAAATGTCGAGTTGCACTAGTTCCCATTGTTTGGTCTTAGCCGATTTATAGGCCGCATCTAATATTGAATTGACAACGTAGCCGTCATAAAATGTTTCTTTGGGTTGTGTTTTGCTTTCGATGGCATTGAACATGTCCATAAACATGTGATTGTAGCCGAGCTCGTTCAACTCATCGCCCACCGGAAACAACCAGCCAGAATTGCTCTCTGCTTTTTCGGCTACATAATCAGCGCCTTTGCCCGTAGTAAACATCTCGAAGCCTGTGCGCAAAAAACTATTCGTCCAGATGGTGCCTTCGCTACCCATTACCTCATCACGCAAGTCTAAGCCTCCACGAAAAGTCCAGCTCACTTCAAACTGACCAATGGCTCCGTTCTCGTATTTCACCAAACCAATCGCATGATCTTCCGCATCAATCGGCTTCACTTGTGTATCAGCCCAGCACATCACCTCAACAGGCTTGATGTCTTTACCTATATAGCTACGTGCAATTTCTACACAGTGGCACCCCAAATCTAAAATGCAACCACCACCCGCTTGCTCCATATCCCAAAACCAATCACTGTGCGGCCCGGGGTGCGTCTCGCGCGATTTCGCCCAAAGGATTCTACCCAAAGCTCCGTTCTTCACGCTTTCATGTGCTTTTATAAACTTAGGTGTGTATACTAAGTCTTCAAGGTAGCCATTGAAAATTCCCGCTTTCTCAACGGCTTCTAACATGCGTTTAGCTTCTTCGGCATTTCTTCCTAAGGGCTTCGTTGTCATAACAGCTTTCTTGTGCTTGCAGCAAAGCATCACAGCCTCTTCATGCAAATTATTCGGCAACGAAATGCAAACCACATCCACCTCCGGTCGGTTGATGGCATCTTCTAGAACCGTTGTAGCAAACGCAACTTTATAATTAGCCGCAAATTTTCTGGCGCTTTCTTCCTTACGGGAATAGATAGAAACAATTTTGTCTTTGTTGCGGTAGCCTTGAATGGAATCGGCATAAAATCTGCCAATGAAACCCGAGCCGAGCATAGCGATGTTCATAGAATCGTTGTTGGTTAATCGTTAGTCGTTGTTCGTTTCCCTTCAATTGTCTGTGAGGTAGTCATTGATTGCTCAATGTTTTGGCGAACATCGAATAACCAACAACGACCAACCACTATGCATTTTTAGCATTTCCTTTAAAGAAGACCCCAAACAACAACATCACACCGGCTGCAATAGCCGCTGGTATAATCCAAATCTGTTGCCAGTTATGTCCGCCACCCTCAATGCGATACGACTCGGTGATTTGCCCTGCCAACCAAAAGCCAACCAACATTCCAACACCATAGGTGGCGAGGGTAATCAGTCCTTGCGCGGCAGATTTTGCGCTCTCGCCCGCACGTTGCTCGGTATAGATTTGTCCGCTTACAAAAAAGAAATCATAACAAATTCCGTGAAGTACAATTCCCAAATACAAAAATGAAGACAAAGAGCCGGCATCGCCAAAACTAAATAGCAAATAACGAGCTACCCATGCACCCATGCCTATCAACAACATGGTCTTGATTCCGAATTTACGGAAGAAAAACGGGATCAAAATCATAAATAATGTTTCAGACACTTGTCCCAGCGACATTTTTGCGGCCGCGCCAGCCATATTAATTTCGTTCAAAAACTTATTGGCCTCTTGATAATAGAAAGCCAACGGTATGCAGATCAGCACCGATGAGATAAAGAAAACAAGGAAGCTTCGATCTTTCAACAGCTTTAATGCATCGAGGCCGATAATGTCTCCAAATGAAATCGACTTGCCGGCAGCACCCGGAGGCGTATGTGGCAAAAAGAAACTAAGCACACCTAAAATGGCAGATGCTCCAGCTGCCAACCTGAATGTATTTGCTAATAAGTTTTGACTTTCCCAAGCTAACCAGCCAATGGTGAGGCCTGCTACAATCCAACCGATCGTTCCCCACACGCGCAAGCGAGCGAATTCTTTTTCAGGATTGCTAAGCTGACGAAACGCTACTGAGTTTACCAATGCAAGCGTGGGCATGTAGGCGATCATATAGCCGAGGATGAGCGGGTAGAAACTAGCGAAGCTCGTCTGTTGTGAGAGTGTGTACAAAAGTGCAGCTCCAATCAAATGTAGTACTGCCAGTATTCGTTGCGCAGCAAAAAAACGGTCGGCAATCAGACCGATGATAAAAGGAGCAATGATAGCGCCAAGTGATTGAGTGCCATACGCGGCTCCATTTTCAATGTCAGACGCATTGAGTGTTTTACTTAAATAGGTGCCCATAGTTACGAACCACGATCCCCAAATGAAAAATTCGAGGAACATCATGAGCGAAAGTTTAACAGTAGTGATAGGCTTCATTGTATCAGTGTAGGTTTAGGTATTTCGATTTACGATTTATTTTTGAAATAAATCAAACCCAATGTGGAAATTGTACGAGTGGAGAGAGGCCACATTTGATGACAAGCTTCATGAATGGGCTTAACAACCTACTGTTTGTAAACCGTTGTCAACGGGTGGACCATTAGGCATTTGCATCAGCTCTAGCTGAGCACCCTTCGAGGGTATTTTAAATCATACCATCTTTTCCGGCCTCACCCATTCATCGAACTGAGCAGAAGTAACTAAACCTAACTCGACAGCTGCTTCTCGTAGTGTTTTGTTTTCTTTATGAGCCTTCTTGGCAATCTTCGCAGCATTTTCATAGCCAATATGAGTATTCAAAGATGTTACCAGCATCAGTGAATTCTCCATGTGTTGTTTGATGATCGGCAAATTCGGTTCAATGCCAATAGCGCACTTGTCGTTGAAGGAAACACAGGCATCGCCAATTAAGCGTGCACTTTGCAATACGTTGGCCGCGATTACAGGCTTAAATACATTCAATTCAAAATGACCATTAGAGCCACCAATCGTCACAGCCACATCGTTGCCCATCACCTGGGCGCACACCATCGTCATCGCTTCAGGTTGGGTTGGGTTTACTTTGCCGGGCATGATGGATGAGCCGGGTTCATTATCTGGAATTACAATTTCACCAATTCCACTACGTGGGCCGGAGCTTAACATGCGGATGTCATTGGCAATTTTCATCAACGAAACCGCCACGCGCTTCAATGCTCCTGAGAGTTCTACCATGGCATCGTGAGCGGCCAGTGCTTCAAATTTATTAGGAGCGGTTATAAACGGAAGACCTGTTAGCTCTGCTATTTTCTTCGCTACCAACACATCGTAGCCTTTGGGTGTATTCAAGCCAGTGCCTACGGCCGTGCCGCCAAGTGCCAATTCTTTAATGGCTTCCAATGAATTTTTGATAGCACGCATACCATTGTCGATTTGCTGCACATAGCCGCTAAACTCCTGGCCGAGTGTCAATGGTGTGGCATCCATAAAGTGCGTGCGACCTGTTTTGACAATCGCTTTGAAGTCGGTGGCTTTCTTATGCAACGTATCGCGCAGTTTTTGCAATCCCGGCAAGGTGATTTCTACTACTTGCTTGTAGGCCGCAATATGCATGGCTGTGGGGTACGTATCGTTGCTCGATTGTGATTTGTTCACATCATCGTTGGGGTGCAGTACTTTTTTCTCATCTGTCAGCTTGCCGCCACTCAACACATGCGCGCGATAGGCAATCACTTCGTTCGCATTCATGTTACTTTGCGTGCCCGAACCTGTTTGCCAGATCACCAAGGGAAATTGATCGTCTAACTTGCCTGCAATAATTTCGTCACACGCTTTCGCAATCATATCTTTTTTGTCGGCACCAAGTACACCTAGTTCGCAGTTGGCTATGGCGGCCGCTTTTTTCAAATAGCCAAATGCATAGATAATTTCTTTGGGCATGCTGGCCTCAGGACCTATTTTAAAATTGTTGCGCGAGCGCTCGGTTTGTGCGCCCCAATATTTGTCGGCTGGCACTTGTACCTCGCCCATGGTGTCTTTTTCGATACGGTAGTTCATACGGGATTTGTGAATTGTGATTTTAGATTGACGATTTTAGTGATAAACAAAAGTAGCGTTTAGTAGCCATATATTGGAACTGTAAAACGGATAATGAAGATCAGTAGACAGCCTTGTTTTGTGCGCAATTTAATCAGTTTCAGAAGACGTTCCGTTGCCCGATTCTAGATCGTACCTGTTCAACTTCGTACAGATGACCTAGTCATTTCATTCGAATTTGTTACCCTTTGATTGATTTTCAGTTTGGCACAATTATTAATACTACAATTAGGAATTAATTATTTCTATCATGAAGAAGTATCAATTGGGCGAGTTTGAAGAAGTGGTCATGCTTACTGTAGGTATCTTATACAAAGATGCATACGGAGTATCCATAAAAAAAGAAATTGAATCGCGACTGAAACGCGGAGTAAGCGTAGGCGCACTACAAACGGCTTTGAAACGATTGGAGGACAAAAGCTACCTCAAATCATTTGATGGTGAAGCCACTGAAGAGCGGGCAGGCAGGCCAAAAAAATATTTTCAAATTACTGCGTTGGGAAAGAAAGCGATGGAATACTCGAAGAGTACACGTGATGAATTGTGGAGCGCGATACCGAAGGTGGCGTGGGAGTTGAAAATAGTTTAATCGCCAGTATAAAAAATCACGGATTAGCATAATTAATTACCAACTCGCAAAAGCTATTTATTTAAACTGAAAACCCATATCATGAAACAATTAAATCACTGCATTGCTGGAATGAAAAAAACAATATCGCTATTAGCTTTATTAGCCTTAACTAATGTTTTATTTGGGCAATCGTTGCCTGTAAGTAATTTTATTGACTCCATTGCGAAAAAGAACAATTTCAATGGCACAATTCTCATAAACCAAAATTCAAAAATTAGTTATCAAAAAAGTTTTGGGTTAGCGAATTTTCAGTTTAAAGTTCCGAATAGGAATGAAACGAAATATAAAATAGCTTCAATTACAAAATTGTTCACTTCTGTTCTCCTAATGCAATTATATGAAGAGAAAAAAATTGATGTGAATAAAACGATAAAAAATTATTTGCCAGACTATAAGGGTGAAGGTGCAGATAAGGTAACACTCCATCAGTTGTTGAATCACACTTCTGGATTGGCTAATTTGATGGATACCATAACATCAATGGAGAGTGCTTTAAAATTTGGCGTGGCCAGCTACCAATTGCCAAATACCTCAAGCGAACTTTTGTCGAAATATTGCAGCGGTAAGCTTGTGAATGAACCTGGTAAAGTATTTAGTTATAGTAATTCTGAATACATCATTATTGGAAAGATTATTGAAAAAATTTATAATAAGACCTACGATCAAATCTTGCATGAGAAAATTCTAAACCCATTAAGAATGCAAGATTCAGGAATTAAGTATAACCAAAACATTATTGAAGGCTTAGCAGATACTTATTTCTATCGAGAGGATTTAAAGCAAATGGTGAATGATTTGCCGGTTTATACGGAGAATTGGTTTGCGGCAGGGGCTATGTATTCAACCGCAAATGACATACTAAAATTTTCCAACGCTTTGTTTAGCTTAAAACTACTTAAACAAGAAACCTTAAATAAAATGTTTGTTTCGGGGCTTGATGAATATGGATATGGCGTTTGGGTCTATGAAGATTACGAAATCAAAAAAAAAATGTACAAAATAATCAAAAGGCCTGGCCAAATAATGGGTACGCAGGCTATGCTTTTCCATGTACTGAATGAGGGCACCACAATAATTATTCTTAGTAACGCGGTCACAGCAAGCCTAGATGAATTTGTGGCAGAAATAGCTAAGCGAGCAGTGCGCTAAACAACATTTTGAAAAAACACAAAACCATACCACCTCAATTTATTCTCCGCTTCTTCCGCTGGTTCTGCCACCCGAAGTTGAAAGATTCTATTGAAGGGGATTTGATGGAGTTGTATCAAGAGCGCAAAGTTGTAAGTGGAAAGTTGAAAGCGGATTTGAAATTTGTAAGGGATGTGCTATTGCTTTTTAGACCAAGTATTATCAGGCCAGCAGAAGGTTATAAAAATTTAAACAATTACGGTATGCTAAAAAGTTATTTCAAAATAGGATGGAGGAGTTTAGTAAAACAGAAAATGTATTCAGCCATTAAGATTGGTGGCTTTGCCTTGGGAATTGCTGCTTGTTTGCTGATTACACTTTATATCAAAGATGAGTTAATCTATGATAAGCATTATACAAAGGGCAAAAATCTCTATCGCGTATTGGGTGTGATTAAAGAAGGCAATGGACTGGATAAGAATATCTTCTTTCCGGCACCGATGAGCAATGCACTGAAGGAGGATTACCCGGAAGTGCTCAAAGCGGGCCGGTACAATGCAAGCGAATTGTTTGGGGCTGGCAACAATGAAGTGCGCTCGGGTGACCAATTAGAAAATGCGTACGACCAGGGGTTTGTGTACTTCGACCAAGAGTTGGCCGATATGTTGGAGCTTCCCTTTATTCATGGCAGCGCGAAACGGGCGCTAGAAGAACCCAACTTTGTCGTGCTGACCAAGCGCAAAGCAGATAAGTATTTTCCCAATCAAAATCCTGTAGGCAAAACAATTATTGTCGACAACAAAACGGATAAACCCTACACGATAGGTGGCGTCATTGCAGATTTCAAAACCACCTCACACATTCAATTTGATTTTTTGATTGGCACGAAGGGCCTGGCGTTTTGGAAAGATGAGCAAAGTGACTGGGGAGCCAGCAACTATGCTGTGTATGTTCAGCTGAACGAAGGAGCGAATGTTACAGAACTGGAGAAGAAAATGTCGAAAGGCATTTTGGAAAAATACTTTATACCCATGATGATAGAAGGTGGTATGTCGGTGGCTGATGCGCATAAATTCATTGATGAGCGTGGCGCCCGACTTGAACTGCAACCCATCGACAGAATTCATTTGTACTCAGCCGGTGTGCATGACGGACTAACACATGGCGACATTCGTTTTGTTTGGCTGTTTGCCGCTATAGCGGGATTGATTTTGGTAATTGCCATTATTAATTTCATCAACCTATCCACAGCTAAGTCGGCCAACCGCGCCAAAGAAGTAGGCCTGCGCAAAGTAGTGGGCTCGATGCGGAGCAGTATTGTTCAACAATTCTTAACGGAGTCGGTACTATTTAGCGTGCTATCGTTTGTGGTGGGAATTGTGCTAGCATTTTTTCTGTTGCCTTACTTCAATATTCTTTCAGCTAAGTCGCTCGTGTTTCCGTGGAGCGAATGGTTGTTGTTACCCATTATCTTCGGGGCTTCGCTAATGATTGGCCTACTGGCTGGTGTTTATCCATCTTTCTACCTGTCATCTTTTCAACCCATTCAAGTATTAAAAGGAGCGATTAGCAAGGGAAGTAAGGGTTCGCCTTTACGAAGTGCACTTGTAGTGTTTCAATTCACTACCTCAGTAGTATTGATAGTGGGCACTATTATCATCTATCAGCAGATGGAGTTTATTTTAAATAAAAAAATTGGTTTTGAGAAAGACCAGGTGCTAATGATACAAGGGGCGGGCACGTTAGGTGACCAGGCAACTTCTTTTAAAAATGAATTATTGAAAACCTCACAAATAAAAAGTGTCACAATCAGCGATTATCTTCCTATCAGAGGAACGAAACGAAATCAAAATGAATTTTGGAATGATGGAAAGAAGTCGCAAGACAATGCCATAGCGGCACAGATATGGAAAGTAGACCATGACTACATCCCTACCTTGGAAATGAAAGTGGTGGATGGAAGAAATTTTCAAAGGGATCTGGCTACCGATTCGAGTGCCATTATTGTTAATCAATCGATGGCGAAAGAAATAGGAGGAGAGGTAATCGGAAAACGCATAGAAGGCTATCAGGATAAATACACGATTATCGGTATCGTGGAAGATTTTCATTATGAATCCATGAAAGAAAATATTCAACCACTTTGCTTCACGTTGGGCAACAGCCCGTCTATCATTTCATTGAAAGTAAATTCACAAAATATGAGCGAGGTAATTGAATCAACCACCGCGGTATGGAAGAAGTTTGCGCCCCATCAACCTATTCGTTTTGCATTTTTGGATGACAGCTACGCGGCCATATATGCCGATGTGCAACGCATGGGACGAATCTTTACCTGCTTTGCAGTGTTCGCAATTGTCGTAGCCTGCCTCGGACTGTTTGCCTTGTCGGCCTTTATGATTGAGCAGCGCGCCAAAGAAATTGGCATACGGTTAGTGATGGGTGCTTCGTTGAAAAATATTTTCAACTTACTGACATTAGATTTTATAAAACTAGTTGTTGCTTCCATTGTCATTGCTGTTCCGCTGGCTTGGTATGCTATGCAACAATGGCTTCAAGATTTTGCTTATCGCATTGATATCACCTGGCAAGTTTTCGCTGTGGCAGGATTGGTCGCAGTACTCATCGCATTGTTTACCATTAGCTATCAATCGGTGCGGGCGGGGTTGGTTAATCCGGTAAAGAGTTTGAGATCGGAGTAAAAAGTTGGTAGTAGGCAGTCACCACTAGGCAGGACTGCCCACTGCGTACTGCCGCCTGCCTACTAAAAACAAATGACCTTTGAAAAACAATAGTACTCATCCACCTAAAATCTTTTTGAAACTCTTCCGCTGGTTCTGCCACCCGAAGTTGAGGGATTCTATTGAAGGGGATTTGATGGAGTTGTATGAGGAGAGAGTAAGAGAAGCAGGGAAGAGAAAAGCGGATTTGAAGTTTGTAAGAGATGTGCTGTTGCTATTCCGCCCCAGCATTATCAAACCATTGGAAGGATATCAGAATTTAAACAACTACGGCATGATCAAAAATTATTTTAAAATTAGTCTCCGACAATTAATCAAAAACAAGACATTCACTTTTATTAATGTGTTCGGTTTAGTGTTGGGCATTTCATTTAGCACGATGTTATACACGTATGTAAGCAACGAACTTTCATACGATTCCTTTCATCAGAAATCAGACCGTACATACAGAGCGCTCTGGGTGAATAAATCCATCCCCGATAACGTCCGCACGTTCGGCAGTATCGTGCCGCTGATTGGTCCTGAATTAGTGAACTCGTTTCCCGAAGTAGAAGAGATGACACGTCTCTTTCAATTTTCCGGTCAAGTGGTGGTGGAAATTGGGGACGCTAAGTATAGTGAGCGAAGTTGGTTCACGACAGAAGACGCCAACTTTTTTAATATTTTCGATTTTGAGTTCATCGCAGGCGATAAAGCAACCGCACTGTCTCAATCTTTTTCAGTGGTACTCACCGAGTCTACCGCAAAAAAATACTTCGGTGACGAAAACGCCCTTGGTAAGACCATGAACCTGCAAAACTTAGGAGTAGTTAAAGTAACAGGCATTCTCAAAGATCTTCCTAAGAATTCGCACCTTCAATTTGACTTATTGTTTTCTAAAATTCTTGTCACTCAGGATTGGACCGACTATCTGAATAGCTGGCAAGATGTAGGAGCTTTCACCTATGTAGTATTGAAAGAAGGAAAATCGATCCAAGACGTAGAAGCGAAGATGCCCGCGTTTAGGAAAAAACATTGGGGACCTGATCTGGAATCTCGGGAAATTGCTTTTCAGCCTATTCAGGATATTTATCTGCACTCTGCTGATATTCAAAATGGCTCAGAAAGTGAGCAAGGCCAGCTTTCGTATGTATACATCTTTTCCAGCATGGCGATATTCTTGTTGATAATCGCGGCCATCAATTACATCAACCTCACCACTTCCAAGGTTTCTTCGCGCGCCAAAGAAATCGGTATTCGCAAAGTAGCCGGAGCCGTTAAAACGCAACTCATCTTTCAGTTTTTAACAGAGGCTTTTGTCATCACCTTCCTTTCCATGCTGCTGTCGCTGATCATGATGAATCTGTGTTTCCCGTTGTTTAATTCGATCACCGGAAAGGACTTTGATCTTACCTTTTCAAACATGGGCGAGTTCATGCCAGCTCTTCTGGCAATCGCCCTGATCATTGGCCTCATCGCGGGAAGCTACCCGGCCTTCTACTTATCAAAACTAAAGCCAGTCGCCACGCTCAAAAGCCAGACGGTGTTTACAAAAAGCAGATTTAATCTCCGCACCTCACTGGTGGTTTTTCAATTTACCATCACCATTGTATTGATTGTGGCTACGCTGGTGATCAGCAACCAGATCAACTTCATTCAAACGAAAGACATGGGCTTCAACAAAGAGCAACTGATGATCATTGATATTAACAGTGGTGCGGTGCGCAACCAGTTTCAGGCGATGAAGAATGAGTTTTCTAAAATCGCAGGTGTGCAGCAGGTGGCCGTTTCCTCGCGCGTGCCGGGCGAGTGGAAAAACATTCGTCAGGTGTATGCGCGTACCACCAACGAAGCAAGTGCAAACGCAGACTCGCTGCAAACGTACTTCATGGGGTTTGACGAAGACATGCTCAACACCTATCAACTTCAACTGGCGGCAGGCAATTTCTTTAGAGGCACCGCAGCCGACTCCATGAACGTGGTGATGAATGCGTCAGCCGTAAAGGCCATGAACTTGAATAATCCGATTGGCACCGTGCTTCAGATTACCACACGCAATGGCAAGTGGAATGCACACGTGATTGGTGTGCTGCAGGATTTTAACTTTCAATCGTTGCATCAAAAAATTGCGCCCATCATTATTGGCTATCGCAACAATCCCGTTCAAGCCATTGATTATTTTACACTCAAAGTATCGGGCGATACACAACCGCTGATTGAGGGCGCGGCCAAAGTCTGTGAAAAGTTTGACCCCGAAACGCCTGTTGAATATCATTTTCTTACTGAGCAGTTAAACACCTTTTATGTATCCGAGAAAAAGGCAGGCATGATTTTTCAAATGGCCGGAGCGCTGAGCATATTGGTCGCCTGCCTTGGGCTGTTGGGCTTGGCCAACTATCACGTAGAGCGCAAAAGCAAGGAACTTGGCATTCGAAAAATATTAGGCGCGGGTTCGCTCAATTTATTTTTGATGGTGTCACTTTCGTTTACGCGGCAGGTGGCGCTTGCCTTTGTGTTGGCCTGTCCATTGGCGTGGTATGTCATGCGCGAGTGGCTGAGTGCATTTGAGTATCGTATTCCGCTGGGTGCAAGTGTGTTTGTATTGGCCGGAGCGATGGTGTTGCTGCTGGCTCTACTTACAGTTAGTTATCAATCTGTAAAGGCAGCCCTGTTCAATCCGATAGACTCACTGAGGAAAGAATAGACTATGGGCCTGCCCTCCGAAGCCTTGGCGTAGGAGGGTATCTTATCAATCTGCGAAGGCGGCCATGTTCAATCCAATAGACTCGCTGAGGAAAGAATAATTGGAAGATTGAAGGGGCCAGGCCCTCTGACTAGTCCGACCGAAGCTTGTGTAGGACGAGTGTCTGCAACAGCTCGCGCAAACGTCACCCTTGTGCGCTTAACCCGCTCTCCCGTAGATTAAAAATGCTAGCGTTGTCACTCCAGCGGAAGCTGGAAAACTATAAGCGTATACATCAAAATTAATCCCAATCATTTACCCAACGTAAATCCCCCCTCGTAATTGTAAAATGGCTTCTGCACCCAGTTATTCTCCAGATAGATGGCCGAATAGTTATTGATGAATCTTTGTGAATAGATGCTCTCCAAGAAACATCTCCATCCTTGAGTAAATTCAATTGGATCAATTGACCACATCCACAAGGACATAGAAATGCAGCAACCCACTTATGGCCTTTGTCGCCAACAACATAAATCGTTTTAGCCTCGAAGCGCTCGGGTATATCCCCGACACTTATCCCTTTGTAATCAGGTTGGTTTCTATTTTTCCCAAAAAAGAACATTTAGCTGAATTCTGGCATGTTTAATAATGGCATCAGATCACCGCGACCCACAAATTTCTCCAAGTAAATATCTGTTTCACCTTCTGATTCCTTTTGAATGTAGCTATCTGTTAAACTTACTCTAGTAATAGCGGAATCAGCATTGTTATCATACCGAAACTTATGTATTCGGGCTAAAAATTCAATAACGGCAAGACTCGATATCTGCATGTTAATACTAATAACTGCAGGACTCTCTACGTTAACGTTTTTGATGTAACCCTCTTTTTTTAAGGCCTCATAATTTACCGGATCCTTTCGGTACATTGATGCGGCAGTGAGATCATCTAAGGTATAAACTCCTCTTGTAAGAAGTGAAGATTTTCCAGGTTGCAGGTAGTGTACAGTAGCCCAAATCTGATCTATTCCTCCATTGCCATCGGCTATTAATTTTACACCCAAATCGAAATAGGGTATCAGATAAAATGTAGCAATTTGGTTAAGTAAGTGACGACCATCCACACTATCCATACATCCAAACAGAACATCACATTCTGAAATCTTCCTGATACAGTCCTTATCCTGATATAAGTTCGCGGGAATAGCTTCCACTTCTGTTCCCAAGGCCATGGCAAGGACTGCTTTCTTCAGCACTTCAACTTTGTTTCTTGAGTTCTCGGCATCTGACCTTGTTGTGTTCAGTATCCTATTGAGATTCTTTATCTTTATTACAAACCAAAAATGGAGCCTTTAGTTTAGGTTTTTGCTCTTCACAAATTCCTTCGAAAGAGCTCGTTTTAGCCGATTAACGCCTACTGTTGGGAACCAATGTCCTTATTTATCCGTTTTAAAAATGTAAGTGAAAGAAGTATATTTGGAACATGGCTCAAACCTCAAAATCAAGTGTTATTAAAAGTGGCAGAAAAAAGAAAAGCAACTACGTTACGAAACGTATTATGAAATCTGCTATGGGGTCCGCTATCAAAAAAGCTTCTGCTGAGACTAAACAATCTATGGGCTATACCATTAAGGCTGAAAATGGTTGGGTGATTCGTGAAGAGCTCAATGGGTCACAAACACGAATTACTAAAATAGAAAAAGCCCACAAGTCTGCCATTGCCCTCGACTAATTCTAATCCTTATTTACGAATGCGTGTTTTTGCTGGGCCAAATGGTTCAGGTAAAAGCACAATAATAAATGCAGTTAGGAAGACCAAGGTAAATAACCAACTTGTTGACTTCGGTATCTACATCAATGCTGATGATATTGCTAAAGACCTTCGTAATGACGCTTTTAATTTTAAAACCTACACTACTTCTGTTAGTGAAGAGGAGTTCAAAAAAGAGGCTATTCAATCTGGACTAATTAACAATGATTTTACAGAAGCTCAGTTTCTGTCTTGTTACTTTTTCTCAAATAATAAAGTCTCCCTAACGTCTGGACATTCAGTAGCCAAAGCTGATGAGCGGATGGCTCAGATTCTAGCGCATTTTCTTCGAAAAAAATTACTTCAAGAAAAAAAGAAATTATCCTTTGAAACGGTTTTCTCACACACTAGTAAGCTTGACATTATGCGTGAAGCCAAAGAATCAGGGTATAAAGTGTATTTATATTTTGTTTCAACTGAATCTCCCGAAATCAATAAGTTTCGAGTTGAAGCAAGAAAAAATAAGGGAGGCCATGATGTTGATCCGATAAAAATAGAGCAACGTTACTACCGTTCACTTGATTTACTTTTTGAGGCTGCGCAATTGTGTTATCAGGTTTTCTTTATTGATAATTCAAAAGAGTTAAAAGATGGAGAAGAAGCAAACTGGTTTGCACATTTTAAGATTGTTGGAGAGAAGAAGAAATGGGATAAACTTAAACAAACAGAAGTAGCAGAATGGTTTAAAAAATATTACTCCAGCAAAGTGAGAAAGTAAGATTCAAAAAATCAAGTTTCTTGATCTTTGTCCGCGAACAACGGCTTATTTACAAAGTCAACATCAAGTATATTTTCCATTATTTTTGCGACTGTAAATCAATAAATTAATCCTATAGCAAAGTACTCCCGCCCCGGATACGAATAAGAAAATTACGAGATGATTGGACACTTGCCCTTGCGGCCGGGATGGAGCGATCTCTTTGAGCCCGAAGTGGCATGTCCGTGAGGTGGCGAGTAGCGACAGCCCGATAAGCCGCCCAAGCCTTCGACAAGCTCAGGCTACCAGGTTCACTAAAAAATAGAAGACTCTGTTTTTTTTGTAAACTTTTCGAGCACGCGCACACCTTTATATGAATTTCCTTTCGCGTTCAGCCGGGGGCTCCAAACGGCAATGGTATATCGATCGGGATTGACAGCGATGATGCCTCCGCCCACGCCACTCTTGCCGGGCAGCCCTACTTTAAATGCAAACTCTCCCGACTCATCATAAAATCCACACGTCTGCATGAGCGCATTTATTCTTTTGGTTTGATGGTTTGTTAAAACGGGCATGCCGCTCAGGGTTTTGCCATCGTTCGCTAAAAACAAAAATGTTTCGGAAAGCTCGCGGCAATTCATCTCAATAGAGCACAGGTCAAAATAAAAATCGAGCACCACCTGCGGATGGTTTTCGATGTTGCCAAATGATTTAATGAAATTACAGAGCGCCACATTGCGATACCCCACCGACTTTTCAGAGGCCGCCACCGTTTCGGAATAGTCGATGCCGGGGTTGTTCGAAAGGCTTCGCACAAAAGCAATAAAATCTTTCTTCGGATTCTTTAAATGTGTGATCAGGATATCGGCAATCACCATGGCGCCCGCATTAATAAATGGATTTCTGGGGATGCCTTTGTCGGCCTCTAATTGCACCAGGGAATTAAATGCCGTTCCGGAAGGCTCGATGCCTACGCGCTTCCAGATACTTTGATTTTTTATTTTATACGCCAGCGTAAGGGCCAGCACTTTCGAAATACTTTGAATAGAAAATCTCTCGGTGTAGTGGCCTATTCCAAATTGGTGTTTATCAACGGTGGAGAGGTGAATACCAAATCGTTTAGGATTCACCTGCGCAAGTTCAGGAATGTAGGAGGCCAGCTTACCGCGGTCGTCAATATCTTTTACCTCGCGGTACACGCCTTCAATTATTTCGTTAAAATTCATGTGGATGTTAAATCAATGTAAAATACGGTGAGCGAATATAGGTAAATACAACCACGCCCTGCCGGCTCTTGTTTACCATTTTCATACAAGTTTCGTTGCATCGCCAGCCGAAGCCAATCGAATGAATGCTTTGGATGAGAAATTTTTTCTGATTTACGTAACAAAAGTGAAACTAATCTATTATATTCACGTTTGTTAAGTAAATAGCTTAACAATTAGGCGTCAAGACACTTTTAAAGTGTCAGACGCCTATCAATAATTTTTAAGCAAAAAATTTTATGACCCAACAATCTCTTGGTGAATTTGAAGAGCTCGTATTGCTGATGGTAGCCGCCCTGCACGATGAGGCGTATGGTGTAGCCATATTGGAAGGCTTGGAAGAAAAGCTCAAAAAGAAAGTGAACATCAGTGCGGTGCACGTGGCACTCAAGCGCATTGAAGACAAAGGCTTCGTCAAGTCGCGCTTTGGTGGCATTACCGAAGACCGCGGAGGCAGGCGAAAGAAGTATTATGTGATTACCGCGTTGGGCAAAAAAATGCTTGACAATCAGTATGCGTTGCGCACGAGCATCTATCAACAGATTCCTAAAATTTCTTTTGGATGAAGAATAGTCGTTGTTCGTTCTTGGTTGATTGTTGCTCGTAAAGAGCGTTGCGAACAACCAATAACGAACAACCACCAACTATAACTAAAATGAATCACAGACCTCCAAAGCGCCCTCTCCAATTCCTCCGCTGGTTTTGCCGCGAAGATTATCTCGAAGAGATTGAGGGCGACTTGACGGAGGTTTTTATAAAAGAAGCAGGAAACCATCCGCGCAAAGCAAAATGGAAATTTGCGTGGAGTGTGATCAAATATTTTAGGCCAATGTTCATCAAGTCAGTGAAGGGAACTAAACGTGTAAACCAATTCGATATGTTTTTTAACAACCTCAAGTTTTCAATACGGATATTTTTGAAAGACAAATCTTTCTCGGTACTCAATATCCTTGGGCTGGCATTGGGGATAACGGTAAGTATATTACTTCTGCTTATTCTGCAAAACGATTTGAATTATGATAAACACTATGCAAATCATACTCGGATATATCGTTTAGGCGGGCACCTGCAAGCCACGGGCGTTGACTTTCAAGCGGCAAGATCTGCGCGCGAATTGGCGCCAATTTTGAAAGATGAATTTCCCGAAGTGCAACAAGCAGTGCGGGCTAATAGTTGGGGACGAACGCTAGTCGAATACCAACCCAAAGAAGGAGACGAAAAATCTTTTTACGAAGAGAATATTGTTCGTGCAGACTCTACTTACTTTTCTGTATTCACACATACGTTTATCGCTGGCAATCCACAAACATGCTTTAAAGGATTGGATAATCTGGTGATTACAAAGTCAGTTGCGGACAAATATTTTGGCAGTGCCGATCCGCTCGATCAGGTGTTGATCATAGACAACCAGCAGCGAAAAGTAACAGCTGTAATTCAAGATCTTCCGGAGAATACACACTTGAAATTCAATATCCTGATTTCCAATTTTAGAGAACGCGGGTGGGTAATGGAAGAAGGTAAGGTAAAGTCGGAAGCATTTTGGAATCCTGATGTCTATACCTATTTACTGTTTCCGGAAGGATATAATACCCAACAGTTTTATGAAAAGTTTGGGGCAATATTTGACAAATACTTTAAATCGTTTGGCGATCAGGTGGGTGGTAAGTATGCCCCGATTCTTGAGCCGCTCACATCCATCCACTTTTATTCAAAGCTGGATAGTGATGAGGCTCGCGGAAACATTGCCTACCTCTATGCTTTTGCAGGAGTTGGGTTTTTTATCATCCTGCTGGCGTGCATCAACTACATGAATTTATCTACGGCAAAAGCCATCAACCGGGCCAGTGAGATTGCGATGAAGAAAACATTGGGATCAAGCCGTAGTTCGTTGTTGATATCGTTTTTGAGTGAGTCGCTATTTCTATCATTCATCTCGTTGTGTTTGGCAATCGGTCTTGTTTATTTCATTCTTATAGCGACACCATTTAATGAACTGATTGGCAAAAACCTTTCGCTGAACTTCTTCGGCAACCCCACTTTACTAATTGGTTCTATTGCCATTACGTTTATCATTGGAATTATTTCCGGGCTTTACCCAGCGCTTTATTTGCCGAGCATTCCTACCTTAAAAGCACTCAAAGGAGCATTTAAAAATCAAAAGTCAAGCTTGGTTTTGCGAAAGATTCTTACTACCACGCAGTTTGGTATCTCTATGTTTGTGGTGGTTTGCACGTGGCTCATGCAAGATCAGATTGCCTACATGCGTTTGAAAGACCTGGGCTTTTCGAAAGATAATGTATTGGTCTTGCCCATACAGGATACACTTGTTCAAAACCAGATCGGAGCAATCAAGAATGAGTTTCTGCAAAATCCACGAATAGTGGCCGCTGCGACTTCTTACGATGTGATGGGCATGGGCATCGGTGGGCCGGTGATGTGGGCCGAAGGCGAAGACGGGATGAAGCAACAAGCCTTCTCGATGATGAATGTGGGTGATGATTATTTAAAAACGCTGGACTTGAAACTATTGGCAGGCCGAGATTTTTTGCCAGGGCCCACAGCAGATGTTGAAGACGCCTTTATCGTGAATGAGGCCGCTGCTAAACTGATGGGCTGGGGCGATAATCCGGTGGGAAAGAAAGTCAAGTTCTTCCATGCCGAAAAGGACGGGCAGGTTATAGGTATGGTAAAAGATTTCAATTTCTCTTCGCTTCATAATCGCGTAGAACCTTTGCTGATTGTAAAGCCTCGTGAAGAAGGCGGTTTTCTTCATTTGAAAGTAAAAGGAGAAGACTTACCCACAACACTGGAAGAAATAAAAAAGCGATGGGCAGCAATTGACCCCAATCACCCTTTTGAGTATTTCTTTCTCGACCAAAAATTTGATGAACAATATCGTTCTGATGAAACGCAACAAAAATTGTTGGCGGCACTTTCGTGGGTATGTATTTTCATCTCTTTGCTCGGATTGTTGGGACTCAGTGCTTTTGCCGCTGTGCAGCGAACCAAGGAAATAGGCATACGGAAAGTACACGGGGCTTCGGTACCGCAAATTATTTACCTGCTGTTTAAAGAGGTAATGCTGTTGGTGCTGATTGCAGCGATCGCTATTATTCCTGTTGCCTACTACATAGTTACGAAGTGGATGAGCAACTTTGCGTATCAAACACAAATCAACTACTTATGGTTTGTATTGGTTGCCGCGATGGCAATCGTCTTAGCGTTTTTGACGGTGGCTGTCCATAGCTTCAATACTGCGAACATGAATCCTGTGAAAAGTTTGAGATCGGAATAAAAAGTAGGCAGTAAGCAATATTGCATACTACTTACTAAAACAAAAACCATCGCTCACTCCAAAGTCTTTTTGAAATTCTGATCACCTGATCAAAACTAAATTAAAAAAAGAGTTATTTCCTCTTTTCGTGAAAAGCTCCTTTAAACTCAGGGTCTTCATATCGTTTCTGCCTGTCGATTTCGCGAGCCATGTCTTGCGCTTCTTCGCGTGGGGTTTCGGCTATCTCAATTTCCGAGGGCAATTTCTTTAAAGCGATCTTCTCTCTGATTATTTTCTGAATTTTATCGATGTGATACTTTTCTGCATCGGTGACCAATGTAATGGCCTTACCCGTTTGAAACGCCCGGCCTGTTCTACCTGTGCGATGGACATAATCTTCGTACACAATAGGCACATCAAAATTGATAACGTGTGATACGTTGGTTACATCTATGCCACGCGAAGCAACATCGGTTGAAACTAAAATGCGAAGTTCGCCTTCTTTAAATTCGTTTACCGCATTGATGCGGCTGTTTTGCCCTTTGTTAGAGTGAACTACTTTTACAGGGCCATAACCCTTACGATCTAAAAATTTAAAAATCTGATTGGCAGCCTCTTTGGTTCGCGTAAATATCATTACCCTATTAAATACGGCATGATCGAGCAATAAGTATTCTAAAAAATTAATTTTGGTTCTGGAATTGGGCACGTAAAATAACTCTTGCGCTACCTGTGTGGCTACCGTTGCCGGTGGCGTTATCTCAATCCTTAGGGGAAACTCTAAAAATTCTTGCGATAGTCTTTCTACACGATGAGGGAAGGTAGCCGAGAAAAGCAGGTTTTGTCTTTTGTTGGGGATGACCTCAAAGATTCTTCGTAGCTGCGGCATAAAACCCATGTCAAGCATTCGGTCGGCCTCATCAAGCACCAATGTCTTGATCTGCTTTGTTACCAGCTCATTTCGCTGGTAGATTTCTAAAAAGCGGCCAGGGGTGGCAATGATAATGTCTACACCTTTTTTTATATTTTCGATTTGAGTTTTTGGCCCTACGCCACCATAAATATGCACCGCGCGCAAATCGGTGTACTTGCAAAGTGCAGCGACTTGGGCGGCAACTTGAACAACCAACTCTTTGGTTGGCACCAAAATCAAAACTCGTGCATCACTTCCTTGCGCAAATTTAGTTCGCATTAAAATCGGTAATAGATAAGCAGCTGTTTTACCAGTGCCTGTTTGCGCTATCCCTATCACCTGCTGGCCACCTAAAATAAGCGGTATGCATTTCTCTTGAACTTCCGTTGGCGTTTCAAATTTTGCATCTGCCACGGCATCCAGCAATTGCTTATTCAATTTAAAGTCACTCCATGTCATTTGCAGCGGGTTCGGGTAGGTGTTGTATCTTTACAAGGTAATGAACTCTACACTCATAACGAACGCAAAGGTAGTCAACGAAGGCAAGGTCTTTGAGGGCGATGTGTTAATTAAAGGATCTTTTATCGAAAAGATCGGAAAAAATATTTCTGTTTCGCAGCCTCATACGGTGATAGACGCAAATGGAAAGCTATTAATGCCCGGAGCCATTGACGATCAAGTTCATTTTCGCGAACCTGGACTTACCCACAAGGGCACCATTTATACCGAGTCGCGGGCAGCGGTGGCAGGTGGGATTACTAGTTTCATGGAAATGCCCAATACCAACCCTCCAGTTTTTACGCAACAACTATTAGAAGATAAGTATCAAATCGCTAAGCAATCTTCTCTTGCTAATTACTCGTTTTTCATGGGAACATCCAATGATAACTTGGACGAGATCATGAAGACGGATCTAACGAAAGTTTGTGGCTTAAAAATTTTCATGGGATCTTCTACTGGGAATTTGTTGGTGGATAATCCCAAGACATTGGAAAATGTTTTCTCTAGCTTCCCTTCGTTGATTGCAACTCACTGCGAGGATGAACTGATCATTCGCAAAAACCTAGCCGACTTCAAAGAAAAATATGGTGACGATTGCCCTGTTGCTTTACATCCAATTATCAGAAGTGAAGAGGCGTGTTACAAATCCTCATCGTTTGCCATTGGCCTAGCAAAAAAACACGGAACACGCTTGCATATCTTGCATATTTCTACCGCCAAAGAGACTTCGCTATTTGACAACTCAATCCCTCTTGAGAAAAAGAAGATTACAGCCGAAGCATGCATTCATCATCTTTGGTTTAATGATTCGGATTATGAAAAATTAGGGATGAACATAAAGTGGAACCCTGCTATCAAAAAGGCCAACGACCAACAAGAAATTTTTAAAGCACTACTTGATAATCGTATTGATGTGATCGCCACCGACCACGCACCCCATACTATTGAAGAGAAAAGAAATTCTTATTTCAATGCGCCCTCGGGTGGGCCACTCGTTCAGCACAGCGTAATTGCCATGCTCGAATTTTTTAAGCAGGGAAAAATTACACTCGAAAAAATTATTGAAAAGATGAGCCATAACCCAGCAATTCTTTTTCAAATCGACAGGCGGGGTTTTATTAGAGAAGGCTACTATGCCGATTTGGTTTTGGTAGACCTTGCCGCTAAGTGGACAGTTGAAAAAGATACGATTCTTGCTAAGTGCGGTTGGTCGCCATTTGAAGGACAGGTTTTTACTTCAAAGGTTACAGATACTTGGATTTCGGGGCATCATGCTTATGCAAATGGGCGGCTAATCGAAGGCAAAAACGGAGAAAGGCTCCAATTCTTGAGAAGCTAACTTTGCGATTTGCGATTGCGTACTTACATTTGCAGTCCTTAAACGGTGGATGTAGTTCAGTTGGTTAGAATGCTAGATTGTGATTCTGGAGGTCGCGGGTTCGAGCCCCGTCATTCACCCTTCAATAAGCCTTTCAGAAATGGAAGGCTTTATTTTTTTAACGTTGGTGCAATATGTAAGGAATGACGGAATTGTCGGCCTACCATGAACTCTTCCAAGCCTGAAAGTAATCAGCTTTTTGCAAATAGTTTTCGGGGTAATTCAAATATGTATTAACCATACTTTTAGAGATTCCAATCAACTTACCAATTTCCTCTTCTGATAGCCTTATTTCTTTATAAAGTTGTGTCGCGGCATAAACACGAGCTGCTAAAATTTCTCTTTTTTTTCTTTTTGAAGATATTTCTTCTTGGCCTATTCCTGTTACCTCCATTACCTTTTTAAAAACTTGTTCTATCAACGTTCTATTGACCGTTGAAAATGATTTAGGATTAGGACTATAAATCCATTTTCCTAGAGAACCTCTATCCGTTGGTTTTTTATCACTTTTTGCCCAGGTCAACATCCGTTCATAACTTAGTTTCGCTTCTTCTTTACTTACAGTACTCATCCATTCGTAATTTGAGTCTTTTTTAAACTTATTACGAAATTTTGAAGGGTCTGAAAGAAACTCTTCAACACTACAGCCACAAGCTAATTCAATGCGTTTTACTGTAATTGGATTGTTTAAAACGTTTTCCAATCTTGTAAGCCACCTAAGGTTTTCCGGTCTGTTATTTTGTTTGTTCGTGTCGATATGATCAACAACGTGTTCTTTTGTTGTTGGTTCCCCATGAAATGCAGTTGCTACTATTCTATGAACACGGAAAGAGGCAATTTCCAAGTACCCTGTTGTGATACTTAATTTTCCAAAAGTCCATTGATTATCTGTTGGCCGAGGTCGCTTCCCAACTTGAGGATGTTTCAAAATTGCGCCATTGTCGCGTACTGAGTATAGCTCTCCACTGTAAGTACACTCTAACTCCTGAGAGAAATCAATATCCGTATTTGTCAACGGTAACATAACCAATTCAATAAACTTACTTGGCTGGCCGCAAGTCGGTCAGTCCTTTATTATGTTCTCAATTGAATATGAGTCGTCCAAGCAATACCAATTGTTCTCGATTTTAACAACTGACTTTCTTTCGTTGTCATATTCATTAAGTCTTTTTGAGTTGTCCGTAAATACAAACATGAACTTAAATTTGTCTTTGTAGATGTCGTCAGGGTAGAATACAGTTGAATAAGTACTGTCGTATGTGAAGTCAGTCTGCCGATACACCAATTGTCCGTATGGTTCCTTTAAATCAAAACTGTCTGGAATTTGGTAAGTCCCGCGTGGATTTATGAGTTTGAGTCTGTCGTGTTTTAATAAGGAAACAACTTCCTTTAATTTCAAATTGTCCTTTGTCCATTGACCTCTCCAGTCGTCAGGATTTGGTTTACAAGAAACAACTATAACGATAAAGAGAAATTGAGAGTATAGCAAAAATGTTTGGTGTTCTCTGTCCAGCGGCTTGCCCATAACTATTGGCTTTGTGCCTCAGTTAGTAACTCCTCTCTATCAATCGGCACTACCCCCACATGCTGGCATACCAACCCGCCACCTAAATTAGAAAGTGAAGCAACGATATGCGGAGGAAGGCTTAATGCGATACACAACGCAGCAATACTCACCACGGTATCGCCCGCACCTGAAACGTCTGCTATCTCGCGTGCGTGCGCGGGTATTTTTACTTTTTCGTTTTGGTAGTCGATGTACACACCGTGCTCGGAGAGCGTGAGCATAACACCCGCTACATTTAATTTCTGTTTCAATTTATCAACTGCAATTTCAACTTGTTTTTGATTTGAGGCGTCAACTTCTATCTTCAGTCCTTCGCGTAACTCTTTTAAATTTGGTTTGAACAGGGTTGCGCCAACGTACGATAAAAAATTTCTTTTTTTCGGATCGACCACCGTTGGAATATTTTTTTTCTTTGCCAGAGCGATACTCTTTTCAATAATGGAACTGGTAAGAACTCCTTTATCGTAGTCTTCAAAAATAACTACTTGGCAAAGAGGTAACAGTTTTTCAATTTTTGTTAGTAGCTTTTCTTCTTCTTCGTTGTTGGCAACTTTATCAGATTCTTCATCTACCCTAACTACGTGCTGATGGCTTGCGATGATCCTCGTTTTTACTGTTGTCGGTCTAAACTTGCTGATTACAATTCCTTCTTTAGAAATATTTTTTTCATCCAATTGCTGAATCAATTTCTTGCCGTCCTCGTCCTCTCCTATCAACGAACATAAAATTGGATTCGCTCCTAAAGCCCGAATGTTTAACGCAACGTTGGCAGCCCCACCTAGCCTAAAATCTTTTTTGCGCACATTAATAATTGGCACTGGTGCCTCGGGCGAAATTCTTTCCACCACACCCCAGATATAACTATCCAACATCACATCGCCAACGATAAGCACATTGAGGTTTGAAAACGATTGGATTATTTTTTCTGTAGAATTCATGTCTTTAAAGTGGAAGCTTAAAGTATAAAGCCGAAATTTTAAAGTTGGAGATGACCTATCTTTAAACCTTTAAACTAATGTAGCTAAGGCCTCTTTCATTCTGCGCATGGCTTCAACTAAATCTTTTTCAGATGCAGCATACGAAAGCCTCACACAATTATCATCGCCAAATGCACTACCCGGCACTAACGATACGTGACCTTTATCTAACATGAAGAAACAAAAATCATCGCCATTCTTAATTATTGTGCCGCCATCTTTCTTTCCGAAATAATAACTAACATCGGGAAAGAAATAAAATGCGCCTTGTGGGTAATTTGCTTTTACACCGGGTATTTCTTTTAGAAGATTAAAAACAATATCTCTTCGCTTGTGATATTCTGCTACCATCTTATTGGTAGGTTCAATATCGCCAGTAATGGCAGCCAATGCACCGCGCTGCGAAATAGAACAATTGGCAGAAGTAACTTGGCCTTGCACTTTGTTGCTTCCATCGGCTATCCATTTGGGTGCGGCAATATATCCTACACGCCAGCCCGTCATGGCAAAACCTTTGGCAAAACCATTTACGGTAATGGTGCGCTCAAACATCCCCGGAAGGGAAGCCATGCTTACGCGATCTCCTGTAAAATTAATGTGCTCATAAATTTCATCGGCAATGATTAGCAAGTTTTGGTGCTTAAGAACTACCGCAGCAATTGATTCTAACTCGGCTCTAGAAAAAACAGAACCCGTAGGATTGCAAGGCGAAGAGAAAATAATCGCCTTAGTTTTTGAAGTGATTGCTTTTTCTACTTGCTGTGCGGTTACTTTAAAATCGTTTTCTATTGTTCCTTTCACCAATACAGGTGTTGCTTCGCAAAGGCGAACAAGCGCATCGTAGCTTACCCAAAAAGGGGAAAACACAATTACTTCATCGCCTGGGTTGAGCAATGCCAACATTACATTGGCGATAGATTGTTTTGCCCCGTTGGAAACAACAATGTTCTCTGCCCTATACGGAACTTTATTTTCTGCTTGGTATTTTGCTGCAATTGCCTCGCGCAAATCTTGATAGCCCGCTACTGGAGGGTACGAAAAATACTTACCGTCATCAATCGCGCTTTTAGCTGCCTCGCAAATATGTTTGGGCGTTTTAAAATCGGGCTCACCTAGGCTGAGGTTGATTACATCGATGCCTCTGTTTTTATACTCGCGGGCTTTGGCTGCCATGGCCAACGTGGCTGATTCTTCGATTGCGTTAATGCGGTTAGAGAGATGATTCATAGTTATTCGTAAATAATTATTTCTGAAAATTTTGTTGCTTTAAAATCTGCATCTGCTGTGATGAGTGGTAGGCTTAAATAGCGAGCCGTTGCAAGCACAATACTGTCGGGGAGTTTTAGTTTGGTCGTTTTACGAATGGAAATTACTTCATTTTTTATTTCTTCGTTAATGTCAATAACAATGCAATCTTTAATGAACTTACTTATTTCTACTTGCTGATGAGAGGTGATTTCGTTGAATCCAAACAATTCCAATTGAGAAATAAAAGAAATGTATAATTTCTTCTGGTAAAGCATCTCTGCCAAAACTCTGTCACCATTTAAAAGATATAAAACGATGTTCGTATCAAGAACAACGCTATTCCCATTCATCTCGAAGTTCTTTTTGGATGATGAGTGGGTCTTTGGAAAGTTTGATTACCCCACAATACTTGTGCGTGTCCACGCCTTTTTGCATAATTGCCTTACTGAATTTTTTTGCGATATCCAGCTTGTTCTGCTTCTTTTTAATGATGGTAACCATACCCATTGATTTGTTCATAAAAGTAAGAGAATAAATAGGGCTAACCAAACCATTGCAATTCAGATCAACTAAACAGCGTCCTACCAATAATACTTCTCCCCAATGTAATCTCATCGGCATATTCTAAATCGCCCCCCATTGGCACCCCTCGTGCAATGGATGTTATCTTTATCGGAAGCGTTGCCAATTTTCGGTTGATGTAGAAGCTGGTCGTGTCGCCTTCCATGGTTGGGCTAAGTGCTAAAATAATTTCTTTAATCTGATTATCGTTGGCCGAAACCCGGGCCACTAGCGAATCTATCTTTAAATCGGATGGGCCAATTCCATTCATAGGAGAAATCACTCCGCCTAATACGTGGTAAATGCCCGTAAACTGAGAGGTGTTTTCAATGGCCATTACATCTTGTGTATCTTCTACCACACAAAGCAAGGTTTTGTCTCGTCTATGGCTTCGGCAAATAGAACATTCTTCTTCATCTGAAATGTTATTGCAGATTTTACAAAACATAATATTGGAGCGAAGATTTGTCAGTGCCTCTGCCAGCGATTGAGTGCGACTTTCCTGTTCTTTAATTAAATGCAACACCAACCGAAGTGCTGTCTTTTTTCCTATCCCCGGAAGTTTGGCTACCTCATTTACAGCTTCTTCGATCAGTTTCGATGGGTACTCCACAGGTGTTTTTTAAGCGAGCTATGTGTTAAACTATTTTTGCGTCAATCCCTTGCTCGCAAATGGCTTGGCGCAAAGGATTGAGTTGCTCGTACGATCCAGTGCGAACCGTACACTTACCTTTATAATGTATAAGCCACGTGCATTGCTCAGCTTGCTCGGTGGTATGTTCACATACTTTTATTAATGTGGCGATTACATGCTCAAACGTGTTGAAGTCATCATTAAAAACTACCAAATCTTTTACATCGGTAATTTCAATGGCCTCGAGTAAATCGGTTAACTCTTGTTCTTGGGTTCTCACGTTATTGAAAATAGTAAAGCAAAAGTAAAAAAAACTCTTGACTAGACTGCGGGAATTTTTTACTCTCTGAAACTTCCTTCATCATTCCATTTCCATGGAGTTAGAAGCACAATTATCGATTGATTTTTAATGTTCAAAAGTTAGCGTAGTTTTCCGATCAGAATAAGCTTATGTCGCCTCTACTAATTTCTTCGATACTGGTCGCCTACTTTGTTGCGCTAATCACCATTTCGTATTTCACATCAAAGGGAGCAGATAGCAATACATTTTTTACAGCCAACCGCCAATCGCCTTGGTATTTGGTAGCATTTGGCATGATTGGGGCTTCACTTTCCGGGGTCACGTTTGTCTCTGTGCCGGGCAATGTTGGCAAAATTGGTTTTGGGTATTTTCAAATAGTGCTCGGGTATTTGGTTGGGTATTGGGTTATCATCGGAATACTCATGCCGCTCTACTATCGGCTCAACGTAATTTCGATTTATAGTTACCTTGAACAACGCTTTGATGTATGGGCTTATAAAACAGGCGCACTCTTCTTTTTAATTTCGCGAACGATTGGATCTTCGCTAAGGCTGTTTCTGGCAGCTACCGTACTTCAACTATTCTTGTTCGATTCGTGGGGCGTGCCCTTTTTTATTACCGTAGCCACCACGATTGTTTTAATTTGGGTGTATACCTTTAAAGGAGGCGTTAAAACAATCGTATGGACTGATTCTTTTCAGACATTATTCTTAGTTACCGCGGTTGCCGTAACAGTGTGGCAACTTGCCGATAAGTTAGATTTGAACTTTGCTACGATGGTGGCCGCAATTAAAGACAATAGCTACGCACGCATTTTCTATTTTGACGATGTAAACTCTACACTCTTTTTCCCGAAACAATTTTTGGGTGGGGCATTTATTGCCATTGCCATGACTGGGCTCGATCAAGAGATCATGCAAAAAAACCTGACTTGCAAAACACTGGGCGATGCGCAAAAAAACATGTTCTGGTTTAGCCTTACGTTGGTGGTTGTTAATATTCTTTTTTTAACGCTGGGTGCGTTGCTCTACATCTACAGTACGCAAAAGGGTTTAGCAATTCCTGCCCTATCAGACGAACTCTACCCGCGCCTTGCCTTTAATGAACTTGGCCCACTGGTTGGCATCTTTTTTTTATTGGGCATTACCGCTTCTTCGTATGCCAGTGCCGACTCTGCGCTGGCTGGGTTGACTACTTCGTTCTGTATTGATTTTCTTCAGTTTAAAAACAAACCAGAGGTCATAAAGCAACGCCAAAAGTTTAGGGTGCACGTTGGCTTCTCCCTTCTTTTTTTGGTAATCATTTTAGTTTTTAAGGAGTTGAACAAAAAATCTGTTATTGATGCAGTGCTGGGTGTGGCGAGCTATACGTATGGACCATTATTAGGTTTATTCTCGTTTGGTATTTTTACAAAATATAAGGCGAAGGGGTGGCCCGTACTGTTTGTTTGCGTGCTTTCCCCAGTGTTATC